>JAYUFP010000314.1:0-6187 GCA_043738665.1 Isosphaeraceae bacterium | reverse complement strand
CCAGGGCGTTCTGCCGGTACGTCCGCAACACACGCTCGACGAGCTTGTGGTCGAGCGGGTCGGGGTATTTACTGAGCAGGCCGAGGGAGGGGTCGGCGTTGGAATTGGCTTCGTTCGGCGCAACGGTGATTCCGTCCGTGCGAGGAGCGCCTTCCTTGACGGCGAGCTTCACGAAGATACCGAGGGCGGCAAGGAGCGCGACGAGGGCGAACGTTCGTTTCATCGGAAAGGTCGCCTCGTTCGTTCGGAAATGCGCTCGGTGTTCGGGTCGGCTCGAGAAAAAGCCCCGTCCGTTCGTAATTGTCCGCGACAAGGGCCGCGCCGTCAATTCGGATCGCACAACCTGTACCACAACAAGGTTCGGTCGTGACGCAGGGATGGAGCGGGACAACATTGCGGCCTGAAACGGACGGGACTGTCTTTAAGAGACAATCGGTTCCGGCGGGGGAAGATTCTTTGAATTCCGGAAAAAGTGATGGACCGATGCTCTCCAGCCCGATTCACTCGTTCCCTCGGTCCTCCGTGGGAACGAGTTAAGCCAGCGTCGCCTTACGACGGTTGTCGATGGCATTACGAGCACCCGTTGCGTACGATGAACTAACAACTCCGCTCGGAACGTCCCCCGGATCGAACCTCGGCGGGGAATCCCATGATCTCACTCACCGACGTCACCCGGATCCACATTGAGGGGGTTTCCTTCTTCCTCCTGATCCTGTTGCTCTCAGCGCTGGGTGTTCAGGGGATCTGGAACGCGGTGGCCGCCGATTTCCCGACGTGGTCACCGCTATCTTACAAATACGCCGTCGGGATCATCGTGATCTGGGGGACAATTTGCGCCCCGATCTACGCGACGATCACCGCGGTGAAGGAATGGAAGCCGACCCCGGGATTCCAAAAACCGGAAGACGATCGATCCGAGCGGACGGCGGATCTCCTAGCGCCTGCGACGTCGCCGGAGGTCGTACGCCGGGCCAGGCTCGATAGGCTCTCCACATCCTTGTTCGACTACGCCGAGGAACACGCCGGGGATTTCCCCCGCGACGACTCCGACCTCGCCATCCCCGACGAGGCCTGGGAGCTTCCTGACATCTCGCGGATGCGTTACCTCTACGTCCCCGGCAGGAAGCTCGGCGCGTACCGATCGATCCTCGCGTACGAGCCGGGGCTTTACGGGAAGTCGCGGTACGTCCTCTTCGCAGGCGGTCGCGTTCGTTTCATGGATGTGGATGAAATCAGGAAGGCCCTTGAAGCGGAGGCGCGCTGATGCGGATCAGCCGATCGGGGTGCCTGCTGCTGGTCCTTGGCATGATTCTGTTTTGCTCGTGCATGATGCCAATGCTCGCATTCCCGTTTGAATTTGTGTTTTACCTCGGGCTGGGCTGGGCGTTCTTCGGTTATCGGGTCGGGCCGGAAACCACGCTTTCGGCGACTGGTTTCGTCACGTCGATGTTCTGGCTGGCGGCGATCACGCAGTTGGCCCACTCGTCTCTTTCCCGGCTTATCGTGAGGGCACATGGGACGGGGCCGCGACCCTGGCATTGGCGATGGACTGTTGCCTTGGTGACGGGGGTCATGCTGATGTTCATGGCGGCGGTCGGGGCCGTCGGGTTCGCGCGGCAGGTCGGCTCGCTGATAGGATCGAGAGAGCCCTGGTTGCGGGGCAGTATCGAAAGTACATGTCGGATGGAATCGCAGAACAACGTTAAAAACATTGTCCTCGCTGCGGTTCAATACGGGACGTCAAAGGAGAAACTACCCCCAGGCGCGACAATGGGAGAATACGGAATCTTGCTCCACGGGTGGCAAACCTTTCTCCTTCCCTACATTGATCAACAAGACATCTTCAACTCGATCGATTTCAAAAAACCGTGGGATGACCCGGCAAACCAGGTTTTTACTCGCCCAATTATCCGCATCTTGATAAACCCCGAGATCGCGGAAGACGGCCGGCCCGGCCCGGCCTTCACGCATTACGAGGCAAACGTCCGGGTGATCGGCGGAACCCGGCAGTTGCGATTTGGAGAAATCACCGACGGCGCGAGCACCACGATTCTGGTGGGCGAGGTCGCGGGAAACCTTCAACCGTGGGCGAAGCCCGGCCGCTGGCGCGACCCCGCCGAAGGCCTCAACCGCGACCCGTCACGCGGATTCGCCGGCGGATCTCCTAATGGGGTGAACTTCGGCTTCGCGGACGGCTCCGTGAGGTTCATCAAAAGCACGATCGATCCGAACGTGCTGAAGGCGCTGAGCACCCCGGCGGGGAAAGAGGTCATTCCCGTCGATTGGTATTGATCCAGGGACAGGGTGACCCGGCTCCGGGTGCCACGGGTCGTACTCGCCCCGTGCCCGCAAGCCAGTGCCGTCCCGCACGGGTTCGGAATACCGAACCTCGTGGCACCCGAACGCCATCACAGGTTCGCTCGAATGGACCGTCACCGCCGCGTCTTTGCGTCGTCCTTCTTGGCCGTCGCATCGGGGATCTCGGCGCTCCGGAAGAAGTCTCCGGTAGGCCAGGGGATCAGCCTCACGCCGTGGGTGGGGAAGATCCGGGGCATCTTGGCGAGGTCGTCGCCGACCACCGGCGAGGTCACGGCCCTGCCGTCGCTCCAGTAGCCGAGGTGTCGGAAATGGGCGCCGTTGTTCGTCGCCTCGTCGAGGGTCTGGCCGGCGAAGGCCGCGGCGAGGGTCATGTCGGTGAGCCTCCAGAATCCCGCTCGGTCGAGAGCGTTGATCTCGGCTTGAGATTTCTGGAGTCCTTGAAGCATGCCGTCGCCGTTGTCGAACGTGGCGTCGTGCGCCGTCGGGGCGAAGTGGTGGGCGACCAGCCAGGGAAGGCCGTGGAGGTCGGTCTTGTAGAAGACGAACTTCTTTCTTGAGGACGGTATGGCTGAGGCTTCAGTGAAGATCTCCCGGGCGCGGACGTCGCCGACGATCCGGTCGTTCTCCGCCACGGCGACGATCAAGAGGGTCTCGGCGGGAATCTTCGAGAGGTCGGGCTCGCGCATCGGCTGGACCTCACCGGGCATCATGGCGACCACCGCGGAGGGCTTGGGCAATCCCGCCTGCGCCGCGACCGCCGCCATCTGTGCGGCGAGGTTTCCCCCGGCCGAGTGCCCCACCAGCGCGAACCGCTTGCGGTCGGGGCGGACGTGTTTCGGGGCGGTGTCAAGGACGTCCAGGGCGTCGGTCACCGCGGCGAGGGCGTTGGGGAGGAAATCGATCGGCTTGGTAAGGGCGTCGGCCTGATAACGTGGGTAAATGACGATATGTCCCGACTTGACAATGTGCGTGATCCAGGCCCCGTAAGAGGCCGGGTTCACGGCAAGCCAGCCGTGGTTCAAGACGACGACGGAGGCTTTCGACGGCGACGGTTCGGCGGGCTCGAAGATCCAGTACGACCGGGCGCCGATGCCGAACTCGGCGCGTTTCACGGACTTATGCGGGTACTTCGCGGCTTCGGGCTCGGCGGAAGTGGCCGGGCGAAGGTGCGGACTCAAAATGAGGTGGAATGCAAGACCCAGGCCCCAGACCGCAACCGCCCGTCGTCGCGCGGAGGCATCGCCGCCGCCGCCGATCCTTGGCAAGCGTGTCATGTCGGGGACTCGCGTTCAAAGAGGGCGAATACACGCCGGCGACATCCGTTCGCCACGCAGGCTTCACCCTTGACGCGGAGTTTCCCTAGATTGGTGGATTTGTCAACATGGGTTTTGGGGAATGCTTAACAACGGCCGATTGCCCGAATCCTGTCGCCAGAGCATGTTGATGTTGCCAGGCCGGTCGAAGCACCGACCCGCTTCGGCGACGCGCAAGGGTCCAGGTCACAGCCACCTGTCCTCTTACCGCTTGTCCAGAACCAGGTAATAGTATTCGCCGATATTTGACATCTTCGGCGGGTCGCCGCTCTGGTCATCGGGCAGGGTAATTCCCGTGAATCGAATCACGCCGGTTCCACCCCTGACCTTGACAGCCTGCTTGGGCGAGGTGCCATACCACTGCTCGGCGACCTTGATTCCGGTTGCGTCATGACCGAGGTAGAAGGCGGCGTGCTGGCCCGAATTGTTATTGGGGTACACGCCGTTCCAGAAGGTGGCGATCACCGATCCCTTCGGGATGGCGCCCGCCTTCATTTCCTTCACCCGGGGCCCGGGTTGCCAACCGGTTGTCGGCCCGATCTCAGAAACGTACTTCATGATGAGCGCGACGCATTGGCCGTTGCCCTCGGTCTTGTCCAGCTTCCGCAGTTCCTCGGCCTCCGGGTATCCGAAGAAGCGCTGAAGCGCGACGGCAGTCGGGCCGCCCCCTTCGGTATGCCCCTGGAAAAAGTCGAGAAGGCTCTCGAGGTGCTTACGCCATTGGCTGGCTGTCTTGGGGCTGAGCAATGAATCCGGCATCGTGACACCTCTGACTGAAGTGCTGCGCGGCCCCGACCGACCGGACCCGCCGGCGAGCCGGCCGCGCTCAGAACGTTCCGTTTGAACGCGGACGGGCGTTTGAAATCCGCCTCGCGGTGCCACGCTCGCAAAGCGGGCCAACATACCAAATCATCATTTTCCCTTCACGATCAGCTTATTCCATACTGATCATGATAAAAGAGCCGGCGTCGTTGTCAACAGCCTTGGCGAGATGACTTAAAGGAATGTTATGGACGCAAATCCTTGCCTTGTGAATCAATTCGGCATCCTGCTCGGGGCCGGGCCGGGACCCAGCCCACGGAACCCCCCTCGTGGCGACCTTGACCCGCTGCTGTTAAAATTGGGCATCGCGGGCGCGCCAGGGTTTGGCGAGCCCGTGTTGGTTTTCCCTTTTTGAGATGGCTCGGCCATGCGCGTATTGTCGGGGATTCAGCCCTCGGGGGCTCTGCACATCGGCAACTACTTCGGCGCGATCCGCCAGTACGTCGCTCTTCAAGAGGGGAACGACGCCTTTTACTTCGTTGCCGACTACCACGCCTTGACCAGCGTCCGCGACGCGAATCAGCTCCGGGGCTACGTTAACGAAGTCCTCGTCGACCTGCTTTCGCTCGGCCTCGACCCGAAAACCGCCACGCTCTTCGTCCAGTCCGACGTCCCGGAGACGGTCGAGCTCGCCTGGTTGTTAACCTCGGTGACTCCGATGGGGTGGCTGGAGAAGTGCGTCAGCTATAAAGACAAGGTCCAGCAAGGGCTTTCGGCCGATCACGGGCTCTTCGCCTACCCCGTGCTTCAGGCCGCCGACATCCTGCTTTACGACGCCGATGTCGTCCCAGTGGGTCAGGACCAGAAGCAGCACCTGGAGATCACCCGGGATATCGCCGAACGGTTCAACCACGTTTACGGTAAGGGGGGCGAGGTCTTTCGCCTTCCCAAGCCGTATATCCTTGACGCGGTGTCGGTTGTGCCGGGGCTCGACGGGCGGAAAATGTCCAAGAGTTACAACAACACGATCGAGATCTTCGACGCCCCCGAAGTGATCCGCAAGAAGTGCAAGAAGATCGTCACCGACAGCACCCCCGTCGAGGCCCCCAAGAACCCCGATACCTGCCCGCTCTTCGGCCTCTATCGGCTCGTCGCGCCGAAGGACGATCTGGCCGATGTCGAGCGCCGATATCGCGAAGGGGGAGTGGGTTACGGCGAGATCAAGGCCCGCCTGGCCGACGCGATCATCGCTACCTTCGCCCCGGCCAGGGAAAGGCGCGCCGAATGGGTCGCCCACCCTGAAAAGGTCGCCGAAGTCCGGGCAGAGGCCGCGGAGCATGCAAGGAAGACGGCGAAGGTCGTCCTGAACCGCGCAAGAGAGGCCTGCGGAGTGGGTTGAGGGTTGGATGACGGATGGCGGATTCCGAATGGCCAATAAGCCAAGGCTCATGATGAACTCCGGGGTGGTGGTCAAAAATATGGACCCGGGTTCCACGGGCTGTACTCAACCCGTGCGCTGTAAACGACGGATACCGCACGGGTTGAGTACAATCCGCGGCACCCGGATCGGACTCCCGATTCGGCAAACCTGAGACATCACCCCGCAATCCGCCATAAGCCTAAACCAAATCCGTCATCCGCCATCCGTCATCGGGTGCGCCAACGGATTCCGGCGGATGAACGCGGCGGAAGCGGATCGACCGCGCCGGACGAAGGTCTCCCGAACTTCGATTCCTTGGAGTGCCGGAACTCGCTCCCGCTTTCAAACGCTCCAGGCGCATCTTCCACCTCGA
>JAYUFP010000313.1:0-6197 GCA_043738665.1 Isosphaeraceae bacterium | reverse complement strand
TCATCGGTCATCGGTCATCGGTCATCGGTCATCGGTCATCGGTCATCGGTCATCGGTCATCGGTCATCGGTCATCGGTCATCGGTCATCGGTCGTCTCGGTCCATCGAAAAAAAAGAAAAAAGCCCTGAAGCGGAACCTACTTGATGGCGGATGACGGATAACTTCAGATTCGTCACGTCGATTAAGTACGTCAAGCCAGGAAGACGAGGCTCGTGTCCTCCACCCTCCGTCGTCCGCCGTTGATCATTTCCGCCTATTCCGGCCTACGCGCCGGGCACGTTGCCCGCGATAATGCTCGGAATTCAAGAACTTGCGTCCGTCTGCGATCGTCCGGCCCGCGAGAAAGGACCGCCCGATGAGGTGCGTCTCGTTACTGTCCACGGCTCATGACTCCGAGCAAGCGATGAACGATGTGGTCGCGCGAGCGGTCGCGGGGCTCGGGAAAGGGGCCGCCGACCTTGCTTTCGTCTTTGCCACGTCGCATCACGCGGAAGCCCTGGGTCAGGTCGCGCAGCGGATACGTGCCCAAGGGCTCGCCAAGCATGTGCTGGGATGCACCGCGGAGTCCGTCGTCGGGGAAAATCGGGAGGTCGAGGGGGAGCCTGCTCTGGCTCTCTGGGCAATGTCCTTGCCGGGAATTTCGATCCGTCCTCGACGCATGACTTACGAAGAGAATTCGTTTAGGGGTTGGAGCGATGCTCTCCCGACCTCCAGCGGAGGACCGGACGCTCCGACAGTCTTGACCCTTGGGGATCCGTTTTCATTCCCGGCCGACCGGTTCCTGAAGACGGTGAATGAAGGGTCGCCGGGGGTACGGATCGTGGGCGGGATGGCCAGCGGCAGTCAGGCGCGTGGCGGGAATCGCTTGATCCTCGACGACAAGGTCTTTGAAGACGGAGCGGTGGCGGTCGACGTGAGCGGACCGGTCGCGATCCGGACCGTGGTGAGCCAGGGGTGCCGGCCGATCGGGCGGAGCTTCGTCGTGACGAAAGCCGATAAAAATATCATCCGCGAGCTTGGCGGAAGACCCGCGCTCGAAGTTCTCCGCGAAATCTTCGAGGAACTCGATCCCGAGGATCAGGAACGTGTTCAACAAGGGCTTCACATCGGTCGGGTGATCAACGAATACCAGGACACCTTTCAGCACGGCGACTTTCTCGTCCGGAACGTCATCGGCGCGGACGACGAAGGCGGTATCGCGATCACCGACCTGATCCGGGCCGGTCAGACAATCCAGTTCCACGTCCGAGACGCCGCTTCCGCCACCGAAGACCTGCGAACGTTGCTCGAAAACGAGCGACTCGCCAGGCCCCGTTCAACGGTCCTCGGCGCACTCCTATTCACATGCAACGGTCGAGGCGTCCGGCTCTTCCCGGACCCCAACCACGACGTCTCCGCACTCGAGAAGTTCTTCGGGACCATCCCCGTCGCCGGCTTCTTCGCGATGGGAGAACTCGGTCCCGTCGGCGGCCAGAACTTCATCCACGGGTTCACCGCGAGCGTGGTTACGTTCGAGGCCGTCGATGTCGGTGACTTCGAACCGCGAAGCCCAGGCGCTCCGGATGAACCGACGGGACCGACGTTCGTTTGAACCTGAAGAGGCGCGATCAGGCGATCGCCGGCTTCCTCGATTTCAAAGCGTAACCGACCCCGAGAAGTAGCAGCCCGAGCCCGGTCGAGATCATGGCGATGGGCTCGGGGACCGGAGCCAGAATGTCTCCGCCGGAGGCAACGATCGACCCATCGGAGGCTCGCGAGAGCTGACCGACGAAGTCCTTGACGTTTCCCGGACTCGAATAGGCCGAGACGGCCGTGAACGTCCCGGGAACGGTGCCTGCGGGGAGCGTTACTCCGACGATGGGACTTCCCGAGGTGTATTTAAACACAAGGTTCGGAATCGTCGGGTCGTCCCCGTGCAGCAAGAGGATGTTCGCCGGAGGGGGAGGCGAGGAGGAGTTCGGAGTGGAGACCGACCAACCCGAGGGAGCCGTCGCGGTTCCCGCGACGTACCCTTTGAAATCGTAGATTTCGAAGAAATGATTCCCCGTTGATGCGGGGGAGATCGGCCCGGTGGGGGTGATCGTGTCGGTCGGTGCGATCGACGCGGAGTAAGTCCAGAGGAAATCGCCCGCGTTGGGGCCTGAGGCGATCGGGGTCACACGATCCAGACTGACGGTGAATCCCGCGAAGCCGGTGGTGCCGGCAAGCGATATCATCGTCGCCGCGATCGCCCCGAATGCCCATCGAATGCGGAAAGGGTTCATGAGACTGTTCCCGCCCTCGGTCGCGTATTCAATCGCGTCGAAACCGGTTCTCAAGAACCTTTCCGACCGCGATCCCCCCGGCCCTGTATTCGCACGAGGATAAGGCCGGGGTGAAGCTCTTGTCAACCAACGAGAACTCAAGAGGACGAATTTCGAAGTTCCCGTTCCAGTCTCGACATTTTGAAACGAAAGCGTGGTTGTCTGAGACTGAGCACGCATCTGTCAGACCGGGTATTCACCGCCGACGTTCGCCGAACCGATGATACGCGGCCCACGGCGGCCGGCCGCGGCGCCCAAACCCAAAGCCATCAATCCGAGTCGCGTCATCACCGTCGTTTCGCCTCATCTCCGTCGGAGGAATCCAGCCACCGCGATCAGGGAAAGACCGAGAAACAAGGCACGCCGGCGGACCCTGCGCACCGTATTCGTGGATAGGTAGCCTTTCTGACGGATCGTCCAGACCCAGAGTCCTATGCCGGTAAGTACCGTCGCCGAACCGCCCCCGATGAGCAGCGGCGGGGTGCCGTTCCCGAGTGGGCTTGCCGGGGCGGGAACCATCGGCTTCCGGAACAGCAGGCCGAACCCGAACGCTCCGACCGCCAGCCCCCACAGGGTAAGGGCCAAGGCGACGGCCCCGAGAACGTGAAACCGGGCCTCGATCGAGTCGGACGCCGGCGTTTTGCGAACATGCAACGAGCGGTTGGAGGGACTTGGTTCCGAGAGTTCGAGCAGGGTCGACGGTCCACGGACCCCATGATCGGAAACCGCGATCTCGCCGCAGCCCGTCTCATTCAGGCAGTCGATGCACCATCCAAAGACGACCTGACCTCGGTCGGTCACTCCTGTGGCCTGGGGTACCACGGGTCGATCACAGCGGGCGCAACGCATCGGGCGGGCCTCTGTCGCGGTCAGTTCGGGTCACTCGCTCAACGGATTATAGGGCGTCAGGCCCCGAGCGACGAGGACGAAAAGAGAACCACATCGAGTGAGAATGCCTCGGCGGGGCCATCGAACGAACCTTGTCCTCGGGTCGTAGAAAATGGCGAGGAGCTTGAGATTCGTCCCTCCGACGCCGGGAAGATTGGTCTAACCAGGGAGTTCTCCCGATGATTTCCAAACCGAGGGGTGCGCGCGTTTCCTTCAAAGTGGTTTCCGCCGCGGTGCTTTGCCTCGGCGTCTTTCATCTCGCCGCCACAACGGCTCAGGCCGGCCCGCACCGTGGTTACGGTTATCGCGGCCACGGCCATGGATACAACCGTGGCTGGGTCGCGCCCTATCGAGGCCCCGTTTACGGCGGCGGTTTCCACGGCCCGAGGCTCGCCCCGCGCGGCGACTACCGAACCGGGTTTTACGGGGGAACTTACCTTGTGCCTCCGCCGGTCGTGCCCGCCGTCCCCGTCGTTCCTGATTACGGAACCGGCTTTTACGGCGGATTCCGTTAAGGCTTGGGTCTAAAGAGGCGCCTCGACGGCTCCGTCACGAGACCACCATTGCCGACCCGGATGTCGGCAATGGTCTTGGTCGTGGATTGTCGGCGTTTTCCGGACGAAGATTCGATTCTCGGCGAAGAAAAGCAGGAGGATTGCAAAGTCGAGAAGTCCTCGAAACCTCGCCCGCAGTCTAACCGCGGAGATCGCAGAGAACGCAGAGACAAGACGAGAGAAGAAACGAGAGCGGATTCGCTCGCCTTTATCTCATTTCTTGTCTCTTCTCTGCGATCTCTGCGGTTAATCCGCTTTTTGACTTTGCAATCCTCCTGCGAAGAAAAGCGGGGCTCTGTCGTCCGGCGGTTCGTTCGCGTATCATGAGTGAATTCGGTTGACGGATACGACCCCACCCGACCGCTCCATGTGACGACCGAGAGGAACCCATGCGATCGCAGACCCGGCGGCTCGCCTCCATGGCGGGCTTCATCCTGGCCGCCGCCAGCCTTGCCCCCGCCCCCGCCCCCGTGGTCGAAATCGATCCCGCACTCAAGCCCGCGCTCGACGCCATCCGCGGCGACTCGGTCCTCCAACACATCAAAATCCTCGCCTCCGATGCCTTCGAAGGTCGCGCCCCGGGTACAGCCGGGGAGGCCAAGACGGTGGCCTACTTGACCGATCAGTTCAAGGCCCTGGGGCTTAAACCGGGGAACCCCGACGGCACCTTCGTTCAGGAGGTTCCGCTCGTGGGCTTCACGGCGAAAGACGTCAAAGGGAGCTTCTCCGTCGGCGGAAAGACGATGGATCTTAAGTTCACCGACGACTGGGTGGCCGTTTCTCGCCGGCAGGCCCAGAAGGTGGAGGTGGAGAACTCGGACGTCGTCTTCGTCGGCTACGGCATCGTTGCCCCGGAGTACGGCTGGGACGATTACAAAGGGGTTGACGTCCGCGGCAAAACCGTCGTGATGCTGATCAACGACCCCCCGGTTCCCGATCCCGCCGACCCCTCGAAGCTCGACCCGAACGTCTTCAAGGGGAAGGCGATGACGTATTACGGGCGCTGGACTTACAAGTACGAAATCGCCACCGAGAAAGGGGCGGCCGCCGCGGTGATCGTCCACGAGACGACCCCAGCCGGATACCCCTACGCCGTCGTGCAGGGTTGGGCACACGAGAATTTCGACATCGCGACCCCCGGACAGAAGATCGACCGGGTCGCGGTCGAGGGTTGGCTGGCGCTCGACACGGCACGGAACTTCTTAAAGGCCGCCGGACAGGATTTTGACTCCCTCAAGAAGGCGGCGGCAGCGAAGGATTTTCGGCCGGTGGCGTTGAACGCGAAGGCGAATTTCGCAGTGACGAATTCACTCCGCGAGGTCAAGTCGCAAAACGTGATCGCCAA
Source organism: Isosphaeraceae bacterium (assembly GCA_043738665.1). Lineage (GTDB taxonomy): Bacteria > Planctomycetota > Planctomycetia > Isosphaerales > Isosphaeraceae > JAYUFP01. The sequence continues at coordinate 1,106 of JAYUFP010000313.1, read as the reverse complement.
GCTCGAAGGGTCCGACCCGAAGCTCAAGAATGAGTTCATCGTTTATACGGCCCATTGGGATCACCTGGGCAAGGACGAGACCCTGAAAGGTGATCAGATATTCAACGGTGCCGCGGACAATGGATCGGGGACGGCGTCTCTGTTAGAGATCGCCCGCGCGTTCACGAAGTTCAATCCGCCTCCGAAACGCTCGGTGCTCTTTCTCGCCGTGACGGCCGAGGAAAAAGGGCTGCTCGGGGCCAAGTACTACGCGGCGCGTCCGCTGTACCCCCTCGAGAAGACGCTCGCCAACTTGAACATGGATGTGATCAACCTTTGGGGTAAAACGAAAGACCTGTCGAGCCTCGGCCTGGGCCAGACGACATTGGATGAATTGATCGCGGCCTCGGCACTCGCGCAAGGGAGGACCGTCGTCGGCGACGCCGAGCCCGAGAAGGGGCTCTTTTACCGCTCCGACCACTTCGAATTCGTGAAGCAGGGCGTCCCGGCTGTGAACGCGAGGGGAGGCCTCGAATACGTCGGCAAGCCCGCCGACTTCGGCCCGAAGATGCGCGCGGAGTACACGCAGAACGACTACCACAAGGTCTCCGACGAGGTGAAGCCGGGCTGGGATCTTGCCGGTGCCGAGGACGATCTGAGGCTTTACACCGAGGTCGGCTACAGGGTCGCCCAGGGCTCGAAGTTCCCCGAGTGGAAAGCAGGGACCGAATTTCGCCCCAAGAGGGAAGCGATGCTTGCGCCGAAGCAGGCCTCGTATTCGAAGCCGAACCGGTCGTCTAATGATCCGATGCCGCCGGTCCATTGAGGAAGACCTACCATGCCCACTTTGGAGTGCGGGAGCATGCTCCCGCTTTCGGGCCGGACGCAAAGCGGGAACCAGCACCCGCACTCTAATGCGCCGACGTCGTTGAGAGTGATTTTTTTGCAGTCGCGCCGGTGCCTGGCTACGATGATGCCATCAGCGCGAGGCGCGTACTTTTTCCGCGGGATGTCCCGGCGTGGTCAACGGTAAACGCGTGATGGTGGTGTTGCCCGCGTACAACGCCGCGAAAACCCTGGAACGTACGCTCTCGGAGATCCCGCCCGGCGTCGTTGACGATTTCTTG
>JAYUFP010000312.1:0-17744 GCA_043738665.1 Isosphaeraceae bacterium | reverse complement strand
CGCTCCGCGGCACCTTCTCCCGGGGGGAGAAGGGATCATGGGGGACTTTGCAATCCTGCGGCGCGAAGCAGGCCGATCGCGAAGTCCGTCCTTCTCCTCCCGGGAGAAGGTGGCCGTAGGCCGGATGAGGGTCCCCTCGCGGCCTGATCGCAAGGCAGGAAGCCCCTCATCCGCCGCTTCGCGGCACCTTCTCCCGGGGGGAGAAGGGATCAGGGAGAAAAAAGGTGTCAGGAACCGGGTTCCTGACACCGTTTTTCGGCTTTCACCAAGCCTGGAGCGAATGGTGCCGGAATCCGTTGGCGCACCACCGCCGCCGGATCGCGCCGAGCACGGTTGCCAACGACCTCAAGGATGAGCGACAATCTTCCGCTCCAGCCCTCGGGGCAGTGGGTCCGCGTCATCCCCGGAATCGAGTCTCGCTCATGCATCCGCCGGTCTTGTCGTTCAAGTCGTCGCGTTTCACCGAGAGCGTGATCCGCGGCATGTCGGTCGAGGCGGCGAAGCACAGCGCCGTGAACCTGGCGCAAGGGATGCCTGACTTCCCCGCTCCCGCGGAGGTCAAGGCCGCCGCCTGCCGCGCGATCGAGGCCGACCACAACCAGTACGCAATCACATGGGGTGCCCGCCCGCTCCGCGAAGCGATCGCGGAGCACGCCGCGTGGCACCTCGGCCTGGATGTAGACCCGGAGACCGAACTCACCGTCACCTGCGGCAGCACCGAGGCGATGCTCGTGACTTTGCTGTCGCTGATCAACCCCGGCGACGAGGTCATTCTCTCGCAGCCGTTTTACGAGAACTACTGGCCCGACTGCGTCCTCGCCGGGGCCGTCCCTCGGTTCGTCCCGCTTCGCCCCCCCGGCTGGCGTTTCGACCTCGACGACCTGGCCGACGTTTTCAACGACCGCACCAAGGCCGTCGTCCTCTGCAACCCCAACAACCCGACCGGAACGGTCTTCTCACGCGAAGACCTCGAAGGCGTGGCCGAACTCTGCCGCAGGTGGGACGTGGTGGCAATCACCGACGAAATCTACGAACACATCGTCTACGACGGCCGACCGCACGTCGCACTCGCGAGCCTGGAAGGGATGCGGGAGCGCTCGGTCACGATCAGCGGGATGTCGAAGACCTACGCCGTGACCGGCTGGCGGATCGGAACGATCACCGCCCCGAAGCATCTCACCCACGCGTTCCGCCAGGTTCACGACTACGTCTCGATCGGAGCCGCCGCCCCGCTCCAGGAGGCCGGGGCCGTCGCCTACCGCCTCCCCCGCGAATATTACCAGCGGCTGTCGGCCGATTATCAAACTCGCCGGGACCGACTTTGCGGCGCCCTGACCGACATCGGCTTCGGCCTGGAGCCCCCCGAAGGCGCCTATTACGTCATGGCCGAGATCTCGGCCTTCGGCGCGACCGACGACGTCGCGTTTTGCCGCCATCTCGTCCGGGAAATCGGCGTCGCGACGGTCCCGGGCTCCAGCTTCTTCCACGATAAAGCCCTGGGCCGCAATTACATTCGATTCTGCTTCTGCAAGAAGGACGCGACCCTGGATGCGGCGATCGAGCGGTTGAGGAAGTTGCGGGTCGTCGCGTAACACTTTTTTTCAGAACTTCGCGCACCGCCCTTCCGTCGAACGTTGCCAAGGAGTGCCCATGGCCAGAGTCTGGTACGCGATGGAGAAATACCGATTGGCGACCCGGATCTTGGCTTCCAAGCCCGAAAGAATCCACGAACGGCTGGCTGCCGCGGTGCTCGACATCATGGATTGTCAGAATTGCGTCCCCGTTATGGAGAACGACGGCGACGTGACGAGAGCCAGCCATAAGCTCTGGCGTCAGCTAAACGCGAAGAAGTCGCCGGACGGGACACCTGATGTCCAGGCATGTATCAAAGCCTTGACGGAGGAAGAAGCCTGCGCCGTCGCCGACGCCATCGTCATGCTCGAAAACAAGCTCCGTGAGATCTACGATTCGAGCGGTTAAGGAGGAAATCGACGCCGACTCCCGGCCGGGTTCACTTCGACTTCGTAGGCTCCTTGGCGGCTTTCTCCACGGCGCGGGCCTTTCTTTCGCGTGCCTGTTCGAGCTTCCGCACCTCGCGGAGCTTCGGCTCGATGTGGACGTCGCTGTATTCCTCTCCACGGTGGTTCACGAAGTAATTCTGGTGATCGTCTTCGGCCGGGTAGAATTCGGTGAGCGGGACGAGCTGGGTGACGATCCTCCGCCTCGCGTACTTCTTGTTCGCTTTTTCTTCCTGGTACGACTTGATCGCGTCGGCCTTTTGCTCGTCATCGGAATAGAGAATGATCGATCGGTAGTTGGTGCCGACGTCCGGCCCCTGGGCGTTCAGGGTGGTGGGGTCGTGGCTATCCCAGAAGACCTGGAGAAGTTTTTCGTACTTCACGACGTTTGGGTCGAACGTGATCTGAACAACCTCCGCGTGGCCTGTCAGACCCGAGCAAACCTGCGCGTAGGTCGGGTTCGGGACGTTCCCCCCCGCGTAACCGGAGACGACCGACTTGACCCCTGGGATCTGCTCGAAAACCGCCTCGGTACACCAGAAACAGCCACCGCCGAACGTCGCCTTGGCAATCTTGGGCTTGGTGGATTTCTTCTCGGCCGACTTGTCCTTGGGCGCGGCCTCTTTGGTCTCTGTGTTCGATTCCTGAGCACGCGCCGAGGCGCCAAAAACGCTCACGGTGACGATTCCAAGACTGACCGCCAGGATGCGTAGCGACATGAAGCGACTCCTGAGCGACTTCGATAGGTGCGGATTCCGTTCACGGTATCGACGATTCGACCGCGGATTCTATTCTATACGCACGGATTCAACGGACGTCGAGAGTGGAGATGTTCCACCTTCCCCGACGTGAACGTTCCTCACACCCTTCTTCGAGGCACTCCTCCATGCCGGCGACCCGTTCCCTTGCCCTTCGCCATCACGAGCTTTCCTCCGCGGCACGCCAGCTTGAGATCCTCGCGGAAGGCGAGTCGTTCCAGAGCGTTCTCGGCCGGAACGGGCTGCCGCTTCTCGTGACGGAACGGGTTGAGATCATCCAGATCAACGTGGGAAAAGTCTGCAACCAGGTCTGCCGACATTGCCACGTCGATGCCGGTCCCGACCGCCGCGAGTCGATGACTCCCGAGACGATGCAGGCCTGCCTTGATGTCGTGGAACGGGGCAAGATTCCGGTGGTCGACATCACCGGTGGCGCTCCCGAGATGAACCCGCATTTCCGCCGGCTCGTTAGGGAAGCGCGAAAGCTCGGCGCGAAGGTCCTCGACCGCTGCAACCTGACGATCCTGCTCGCCCCCGGGTTTGAAGACTTGCCCGAGTTCCTCGCCGAGAATCAGGTCGAGGTCATTGCCTCATTGCCCTGCTACTCGGCCGAGAACACCGACAAACAGCGCGGCGACGGCGTGTTCGATCGCTCGATCGAGGCGATCAGTCGGCTCAATCAGCTTGGCTATGGTCGGGAAGGAAGTGGTCTGACATTAAACCTTGTCTACAACCCCCTCGGGCCGTCGCTGCCTCCGGATCAGTCGATGCTCGAAGCCGCCTATCGCCAAAAACTTCGCGACGGATTCGGCATCGCCTTCAACCGGCTCTTCACGATCACGAACATGCCGATCAGCCGATTTCTCGAAGACCTCGTCGAGTCCGGCCGGCTCGACGCTTACATGGAGACGCTCGTCACGGCGTTCAACCCGGCGGCCGTCGCGGGTTTGATGTGCAGGACGACACTCTCGGTCGGCTGGGACGGCCGGCTCTACGATTGCGACTTCAACCAGATGCTCGAACTGGGCGCCTCGGGAAATATCCGCGATTTCGACCCCGATAAAGCCGTCGGACAAACGATCCGGACGGCCAGGCATTGTTTCGGGTGTACCGCGGGGGCGGGATCGAGTTGTGGGGGGACGGTCGCGTGATTTTTTGCCCTTTCTAAACCCGGCTTCGATAAAGAGCCACCAGCGCCGCGCCGATCGCCTGCGAGAGATCGCCTAACGACGCAGGGACAATGCTCACGGTCGCTTGTGCGGTCGGCCACATGAGGGGTAAGGCGGTGTCGCGGACGATGCCAAGATAACGCTCGCGGAATTCCCCGGTGGTTGCCTCGGGATCCATCAGGCCTCCACCGATGACGATGAACCGGGGGTCGAGGGCCATCGCCAGGTTCGCGACGTGAAGGCCCAGGGCTTTCGCCTGCAAGTCGAAGAGTTCGAGGGCCAAGGCGTCCCCTTTTTGAGCCAAGCCTCGCAAGGCCATCGCCTTTTGCTTCGGCTCCGCGTCCGACGTTGCGAGTGGGTGGTCGGGGTAGCGCGGGAGGGCCTCGGCCAGCAAATGCGGGAGTCCAGAGAGGGTCGTGTAAACTTCGACGCAGCCCCAGGTCCGCCCGCAGCCGCACGGATACGGCTTGAGCCCAATCAGGTGGAGCGGCAGAGGCATGTGACCTGCCTCCATCCCGGAGAGAGTGTCGCCTTCCAGGGGAAAGCCGTCTCGGCCGACGTAGGCACAGCCGAGTCCGGAGCCGGGGGCCAGGAGCAAGACCCCGGCGTTGCTGTCGCCCCGGACCCGCATCGCCTCGCCGACCCCTCCAAAATTCCCGTCGTTCCCGGTCGTCAGCGGCACCGGGCGACCCGTGCGGGCGGAGAGCGCATTCATGTACGCGGTGTGGACGTCGAACCCCTGAAAGCTCGCCGGAAGATTCGCCGGGCAGCCCCAGACTCCGTAACGCATGAACGGCCCGGGGATCGAGAGGCCGACGCCGTGGACCCGGTCCCACTCCAGGCCGTTCCGTTCGAGGTAAAGCGTCGCCGCGTCGACCCAGCTATGGATGACGGCTTCAGGCCCCGCGGCGGCGCCGGTGGGGTGTTGCAGGAGCCTTGTGGAAATGGTCGTGCCGTCTTCCCAGACCCCCCCGACCTTCGACGTCGTCGCGCCGCCGTCCGTGCCCAGATAAACGGCCCGATGCTCACCTCTCATCGACATCACGTCACCTTTGCCTAACATGTGGGCGAGGCGTGTCCCGGCGGTCCGCCGCGTTTCGCCCGCGGAGGATTCGAATGTCCTCCATTCACGCCGCGGGATCAAGACCGTGGGGCGCAAGCAGGACCGGCCGTGTTGCCGTGTTGCGACGTTCCGACAGCCTCCCCGTCCATGATTTCCGCGGCCTAGACTTCTTGGTACGGCCGAAACCCTTCGGCCCGACGCCGAATCCAGACCCAGCCGGGGCGCGAAAGATGACGTTCAAACAGACGCGCGCAATCGCGATGACCATCGGAGCGGGCTCGGCCATGGGCTGGTACGCGTGGGGCGGAGGAGCCCCGGCGACGACCCATCAACGCCCGAAAATCGAGAAGCCCGCGTCGCCGGCTCTCGACGATCACTCGACGAAATCACCACCGACCGCGATCACCCATGATGACGTGTACGTCGAGACCGTCGGAACCACGGAGTCCCTGCAAACGTCCGCGCCCGCCGAAGACACGGCCGTTCCCCCGCGCCGAGCCCTCTCGACCGAGGAAGTCGTCGCTCGCAGCGAGGGCTCCGTGGCCTTGGTTCGCGGCGAGAAAGCGTTCGGCACCGGGTTCTTGATCCGACCCGGGATTCTCGTCACAAACGCACATGTGATCGCGCAGGAACCCGTGAGGAAGCTCAAAGTCACGTTCACGTCGGCCCCCCCGGCCGACCGCGAAGCGGCGGTCAAAGGCTTACTTCTTGAGGACGTCAAGCGCGACCTCGCCTTCCTGGCCGTCGACTCGAAGCTCCCCCCGCTCGACATCGAAGCCGCCTATCGGTTCCGCCGCGGCCAGGAAGTCACCGTGATCGGCAACCCGGGCACCGGCGGCGGCGAGATCCTTGAAAACGCCGTCAGTCGAGGGGTCATGAGCACCCTGATGACGCACAAGAATCAGACGTTCTTCCAGATGAGCGTTTCAATCAACCCCGGGAATTCCGGAGGCCCGGTAATCGGCTCGGAAGGACGTGTGGTGGGCGTGGCGACGCTCAAGAGCATGGTCCGCGAGGGGATCGCCGGGTGTATCCCCGTGGCCGACCTCGCCGCCGCATTGAAACGCGTTCAGTCCCAGCGACGAAGCGCATCCGAGTCCGCAGGCGCGATCCACGACATCCGCACGGCCGTGACCCCGCTCGATGAACTTGGCAAGGAGTACGCCAAGACTCTCGACACTTTCGCCCGCCTGATGGATGAAGGAACACTGCGAGGAGTCGACCCCGCGCAAATCCGCGTGGCGGCCGTGAGAGTCTTCCGCCGCGAAGTGGGAAACCGGCTCCACGAGACGACCGTCTCCGCCATTTACCCGGCCCTCTGCCGGGCCGACTCCAATCCGCTCTTGCCCTCGGACGCAAGAAAACCGCTGCACGACCTCTGGCAAAACCTGCTCGAAATTCAGAAAAACTCCGAGGCACCTCGTGGTACAAGTGAAGACCTGAGAAATGCCTCAAGAACACTCAAGTCGAGACACGACCAGCTCGTCGAACGGGTCAACACGGCCCTCGACATGGCCGGCAGCGGAAACCATTGAGGGGTCGCTCGGGATTCGACTTCCCGGCCCTGTGGAACCGGCCGGCAATGACTTCCCGGCTTTCCGTTTCTCCACCGTGGGCCGGGTCTGGACCCAGCTCATTTGGTGTCGCACGCGGGATTCGCCATTTCAGGATGGCTGGGTCGAGACCCAGTCCATGAGCACCGCACGCCCTTTGATGGAAATCGGGAGGTTACTCCCTGCCTATCCTGATGGCCCGCCGATTGCAGCGATCCCACCGTTCATCGTAAAGGAAATCACGGTCCAGGCTCAAACCCCGGTCCCTCTTCGGACGATCTAAAACGTCAGTCGGTCACCATGGGCCGGGGATTTTCGTTCATGACAAGTCGCCGATACCGGAAGACTCACGCATTTAGACCGCTGGCGCTCGTCCTTTTCATTGCAATCGGTATAAAATCCGCAAACGGTCAAAACGGCCATGCTTCGCCGGTTTTACCCGCCAACGCGATCCCATTACCTGGGCAGACCGAATACCCGGTCGTCGGCCACGCGCAGAAGCGGGCGATCGTCAAGGAAGCCGTCGCGGGAACCTTGAAGGAAACGGCTCATCGGCCGATTCGTTCTCTCGCCGTCGTCATCAATCGCTCCGCGGAACGGCTGGGCGTTCGGGCATGTGAGATCACAAGCAGGCTTGGCTCTGCCCGACCCTGGGCACACGGCTCAGGGACTGGCGACCTCGACGCCCGCCGCGGCAGCCCGCCCCTGGCGGCCACCCTCATCCTCTTGCCGTCGAGCGAATCGGCCGTGCAAGGGCTTCTCGCCCGGGTCGGCTCGGCGAGGCGGCGGGTTGACCTGATGATCTACGGCTGGGAAGACGACCCCACCGGCCGTGAAGTGGCCTCCGCCCTCGAAGCGGCGGCGGCTCGCGGCGTGCAGGTTCGCGTGATCGTCGACCGGGGTGGCTGGCTGATCCACAACGCCGCGGCGGCATCGCACAGGCCGACGTTTCTCGACCGACTCAAAGCCGTCCCCGACGTCACCGTGATCGAGCCCGCCGACTCGTTCCTCAGGTTCGATCACCGAAAGCTCGCCGTGATCGACGGCCGCACCGCCTGGACCGGCGGCATGATCCTGACGGAGGTCGCGCGGCGGACCTGGGAGAACCTTGCTTTCCTTGCCGAAGGCCCCGTCGCCGGCCAATATGCCGCCGTCTTCGAGGAGCGCTGGCGGGAGGTCGGGGGGACGCCGAGCGGGCCACTGGCGGCCGAGCCCTCGGTGCCCGTCCCGTTGCCGAACGCGAACGTGCGACTGATCCGCACCGACACGTTGGACCGCTCGTTGAAAACGACGATCTATCACGCGGTCGACCGCGCACGTCATCACATTTATCTGGAAAACCCTTATTTCAGCGACACGATCCTTGCCGAGAAACTGATCGCGGCGAGCCGTCGAGGCGTGGACGTGAGGGCAGTCGTGACGCTTCGAGGGAACGTCCCCCGACTCAACCAGTACGTCACGCTAACGGCTTCACGGCTCTGGAGAGGGGGCGTTCACGTCTACCTCGCACCCAAGATGACGCATGTGAAAGCGATGTCGGTCGACGGAGCCTGGGCGTATCTGGGAACGGGGAACTTCGACGAATTGAGCCTGCGGAACAACCGCGAGGTGGGACTTTCGGTGATGAGTCGGTCGGTCGTTTCGATGCTGGATCAATCGATCTTCTTGCCGGACATGGCCCGGGCCGAAGCGCTGGCGGCACCGTTGCCCCCGCCCAAGAATTGGCCGATGCTGGAGCTGTTGAAACTCTGGTTTTAAGGACCGCGAAAAAATCACTTGAGCAAATCCACGACTGTTGCCGGGTGCCACGCGGTTCGGTAATCCAAGCCCGTGCGTGACGGCCGAGGCTCGGGGCGCACGGGTTGAGTCCAACGCGTGGCACCCGTTCTCCCTGGAGGACAGCCGATTGCCGGGTGCGACGCGAAATTCAAACCCCCGGCTTCGTCCCCGCTGGATAATGAATCCACTCGATGGCGTTGCCGTCGGGATCGGAGACGTACTTGGAGACGGAGCCGTCGCGGTGGACCTTGGCCCCTTTGAAGAACTCTTCGGAGGGGGCCTCGCCGATGTCGAAGGCGACGTGGGCGGGGTGCTGGTTCGGCAAGGTCAGGGCCAGCTTCGTGCCACCGGTCTGGAGGAAGGCCCAGGAGGTGTCCTGGTAGAGAACCTCAGCGCCGAGGGTCTTTTTATACCAGTCCACCGAGCGCGCGATATCGGCGACGTTGATGGCCACATGATCGAACTTCATCGCAAACTCTCCTGATCAAGAAACGTCGGGCAGACCCCTTGGTTGTACCCGAGTCAGGCGCTTGCGGCGAGGGGGGAACAATGTCGGATCGCCGATGACGGACGACCGATGGCCAATGCTCAATGGCCAATGGCCAAGATAACGATTCTCTCACTCGGTCATCGGTCATCGGCCATCGGTCATCGGCCATTGAGCATTGGCCATCCCCGACTTTGCAACCCTCCTGACTATTGCGGATCGAATCGAATCCGTCCGGCATTCGTCATCCGGCATTCGTTGATCACTCTTCACCGCCGGCCCCGGCCTGCGCGCGTTTGTGCGAAGCCGAAATCGGTACGAGTCGCCTAGGGATCCCGCTTGGGGTCGTTTTTGGGGATGAAAAAGGCAGGATAAGGGATGGGCCGGGGGACGGGATGATAGCGAAGGAAGGAACCCTAGGCGACTGCGCACCGATCCGAAACGCAGGCGATGGTCAGATCGCCCGCGAAGTCAATGCCCATTAAGGAATTGCCCATCTGAAGCACGTCCAACAGGCTAAGGAGCTTGGGTTGGAGCACCTGAGCCTCCACCGCGGTGAGGTCCGGGGCGGCGAGGTCTTCGGTCAGACGCTGGAGCGCCTGCACGATCGAGAGCTTTTCCTGTGTTGGGTTGTGTACGGAGTACATGGCTCAAGTCCTGGCGACAGCGATCGGAATATGTGATGTGATCGAATGTCCCGATGCAGGGAGGAGTGTTCCGCGGTGTCATCAAGTAAGTCGAACACCCGACAGACGCAAATCCCTGACCAATGGTTCGCGAATCCCCATCGCAAACGAATGCGTGCGCCGCCGTCATGAAGCTAACTCGTTAAGCAATGCGGGATTGAAGCCTTTGAAAATTCGCTGAAAATCTCGTTTGAATTTCTGATGAGGAGGCGTGATGATGGAAACCACGCCTGCTGACGCCGCAACTCTTGGCAACGACGCCCGCCCCTTACGCGAAGCATAAGATTTCCAGGGCGTGGCCCTTGCCCGACGGTTGGGCTATCCTGTTCGAAAACTCAAGTCCACGGTTCTCCAAGGGTCGGAACCATCATGCTGAGTCTTCGACACGCCGCGCTCTCTGCGGTCGCGCTGGCCGGTCTTCTCGGCGACGCTAACGCCGAAACCCCCGCTCCCGCGGCGACGCCGCTCGACAAGGCGGTTGCGGGCATCAAGGTTCCGCCAGGCTTTAAAGTCTCGCTCTTCGCCGGAGAGCCCGACATCCGCCAGCCGATCGCCTTGACGTTCGACGCCCGCGGCCGGCTCTGGGTCGTTGAGTGCCATTCGTACCCTCAATGGGAAATGAACGGGGAGCCCGGCAAGGACCGCGTCCTGATCTTTGAAGACGAGAACGGCGACGGCAAGTTCGACCGCCGCACGGTCTTCTTCGACAAGGGGACGAACCTCTCGGGCATCGAGGTCGGCTTCGGAGGCGTCTGGCTTTGCTCGACGCCGAACCTGATCTTCATCCCCGACCGCAACGGCGACGATACCCCCGATTCGGCCCCCGAAGTCGTCCTCGACGGCTGGGATCTGAAGGCGCGACACAACGTCTTCAACGGCCTGATTTGGGCTCCGGACGGGTGGCTCTGGGGCTGCAACGGGATCTTGTCGAACTCGCGAGTCGGCAAGCCGGGAACCGCCGATAAGGGCCGCGTCGGAATGAACTGCGGGATCTGGCGATACCATCCGACCCGCAAGGTTTTCGAGGCCGTCGCCCACGGCACGACGAACCCCTGGGGACTCGATTTCGACGATTACGGCGAGGCCTTCCTCACCAACTGCGTGATCCCTCACCTGTTTCATGTGATCCCCGGCGCCCATTTCCAGAGGATGTTCGGCCAGGACATCAACCCGCATTCCTACGACCTGATCGGTTCTTGCGCCGATCACGTCCACTGGGATACGACCGAAAGATGGCTCGACATCCGCTCGCGAGGCGTGACCCCGACCACGGACAAGGCCGGAGGGGGACACGCCCACTCGGGAGCGACCGTCTGCCTTTCCGACACCTGGCCCGAAAAGTACCGGAACACGATCCTGATGGGGAACATCCACGGCAACCGCTTGAATCTGGATAAGTTGAATCGCAAAGGATCGGGATACGTCGCGACGCACGAGCCTGATTTCCTCCAGTCGAGCGATCGTTGGTTCCGCTCGGTCGCGCAGAAATTCGGGCCGGACGGGTCGTTATATGTCCTGGATTGGTCCGACACCGGCGAGTGCCACGAGGACGACGCCGACGGAGCCCACCGCGAGAACGGCCGGATTTACCGCGTCTCTTATGGAGATGTGAAACCCTTCGGGCGGGATTTGAACAAGCTCGACGATTCGGCCCTTGTCGGCTTGCAGAAGGAAAAGAATGACGCGGTCGTTCGGATCGCGCGGCGGCTCTTGCAGGAGCGAGCGGCGGGGGGCAAGGATCTGGAAGCGTCGCACGTCGCCTTGCGTAAGATGATCGGTGAAGGGCAGGACGTCGCACGATCGCTTCGAGCGTTATGGGCCTTGAACGCTTCCGGCGGTATCGACCGCACGGGGCTGACCGAGCTCTTGGGTGCTCGGAACGAGATGATTCGGGCGTGGGCCTTGCGGCTCGCCGTGGACGACCGATCGAAGCCGTTGGGGTTCGATGATATCGCCCTGATCGGGAGTGTGTTGCAGGGGGAGAGGTCGCCCGTCGTCCACATGGCGATGGCGTCCGCGCTTCCGTTCTTCCCCGAAAACGACTTCCGTCAGAAGTTCGTGACGCTGATCATGGAACGGATCGCCGTGTCCAAGCCGTTCCCGCTCACGCCCGCCGAAGACCCGGCGGCGAAGCGGACCCTGTTCGATCAGGCGGGCTACACCGACGGCGGCACCGCCCTTTCCTCGATGATCTGGTTCGGGATCGAACCGACGATCGCCTCGTCAGAGTGGTCGAGGACGACGGCCGTCCTGGTCACCAGGAGTGTGGATTTCCCCCAGCTACGTCGATCACTCGCGCGGCGGCTCGTCGAGGTCGACATGAAACGCGGCCTTGAGTTGCTGGTCAATCTGATGCAAAACCAGAGAGAGACCACCGGGGTCGACCCCACTCTCCAGGGAATCTCGCAAGCGCTCGAGGGCCGCAGGTCGGTGTCCCCGCCGTCGGGTTGGAGAAGCTTCAACGAACGTGCCGACCATCCGCGAAGGGCCGCGGGAGAATTTTCTGATGACACCCGCGTCCGGATCTGGCGACTCTCGCTACTCTTCGGTGACACCAAGGCGCCGGCCAGGTTGCGTGAAATGATCTCAGAGGACAAGGTGGCCGCCGAAACCCGCCGCCAAGCCCTGGAAGCCTTCGCCTCGCAACGTGCCGCCGGAACCGCCGAGGTTCTCATCGGCCGCCTCGACGACCCCGCCCTTCGCGGCAACGTCCTCCGCGCCCTCTCAGGCTTTGGCGAGTCGGGCGTTCCGAAAGCGATTCTCGACCGGTTCAAGTCCTTCACCGACGCGGAGAAAGAGGACGCACTCGCCACGCTCTCGGCACGTCCGGAGTGGTCGATCGCTCTCATGGACGCGGTGTCGAAGGGCGTCGTCCCGAGGAAAGACGTCTCGGCGACCACGGCCCGGCAGCTTCTCGCGTTCAACCGGCCCGACGTCAACGCGGCGCTTGAAAAGTCGTGGGGGACGCTCCGGCCGACCGCGAAAGATAAGGTCGCGCTGCTGTCAAAGTATAAAGGGAAGCTTACCCCAGAAGTCCTCAAGACGGCCGACCTTGTTAAGGGCCAGGCGCTTTTCACGAAGAACTGCCGGCAGTGCCACAAGATGTACGGCGAAGGGGGAGATGTCGGGCCGGAGCTGACCGGTTCGAACCGGGGCAACCTCGATTACATCCTCGAAAACGTGCTCGACCCGAGTGCGTCTGTGGGCAACGACTACAAGCTCGTGAACGTCGCCACGGCCGACGGCCGGCTGGTCTCGGGGATCGTCAAGGAACGCACCGAGGCTGCGCTCGTCTTGAGGACGCCGAACGACCGAGTCGTGATTCCCCTTACGGAGATCGAGGCGGAAAAGCCTTCGCCCGCGTCGATGATGCCCGAAGGTTTGTTCGGGAATCTGAGCGATGAGGAAGTCGGCGATCTGGTGGCGTACCTGGCGGCGCGGAAGTGATCAGCAGCATCGACTCGCTCTCAAACTCGTTCCGACGCGGAGCATCGGAACGAGTCTTGTACGTCCTTGGACGCAGGAAGTATCACCGAGGCGTGACCTCAAACCTTCACTGAAAACGTGATCGTGAACGTATTCGAATTCACGTTCCCCGCGATCTGGGCCGTGAATGACCCGCTCAGGCCCGTGTGCAACCCCGCCACCGACGTGGCGCGTCCGTGTAAGCTCGCGGTGAAACTTCCGTTGGCGTTGGTGTGGCCCGTTCCGCTGTAGTTGAAGGCGACGGTGTCGGTCGTGCCGGTCACTGAGGCGTTGCCGTTGGACCAGGTGTCGCTGGTGGGATGCCCTTTCACGGGCTTCCGCATGATCGTGTGCTGACCCGATCCGTTGCCGTCGCCGATGATGTTGGCTTTGCCGTGCGCGGTGTAGGTCACGACGTCGGTCGTCGCGGAGACGCGGGTGACGCTCGTCACGGTCCCGTTGATCGTCCCTTTGATCAGCGGAACGAACGACGCAAGCGCGCGGATTTCGGCGGCAGCGCTCGCGGCGATCCCTCCGCTCAAGACTTCGCGCGACTCCAGTTCCAAGACGCTCGGCGTCCGCTTTCGACGTGCTCGCTCGTGCCCCATCGTTTCGTACTCCCTGTGAGTCGCGAAGTCGGTTTACGAAAGCATACGTCACGGAAGGCCGGAATGCGGGGTCGGTCATTCCCGGTCTGGATGGGGCGTCACGGATGGATCTCCCCGCCGAATCCCGAGAGCAACGGACGAAGCGCCGCGAAGAGAATGGCGGCGAGGGCTAGTGAGACGGGCATCGTCAGCAGCCAGGCAACGGCGATGCTCCGCACCGTGGCAAACTGAAGTCCCGAACGGTTCGCCGCCATCGTTCCCGCCACCCCGGATGAAAGCACGTGCGTGGTGCTGACCGGGAGCCCCCCGAAATCGGCAAGGCTGATCGTGCATGCCGCGACGACCTCGGCGGCGGCCCCTTGTGCATAGGTTAAATGGGTCTTGCCGATCTTCTCACCGACCGTCGTCACGATCCGTTTCCAGCCGATCATCGTGCCGACTCCGAGGGCGGTCGCGACGGCCATCAGAACCCACGTCGGCGCGTAATAGATCGCGTGGCGGAACTCCTCTCGGGACTTCTTGATCTGGTCGCGCTCGACGTCGCTCAGGGACTCTCCCGAGTGTGACAGCATCGATTCCAGGGAGCGGTCGATTTCGATCAGCCTGGCACGAATCTTCCAGCGACTTTCGCGAGGGATTCCCGCGAGACTCGTCTGGCCTCGGAGATGCAAGTGGACCCGGGCGATGTCGTCGACCCGATCGCTCCTTTCCATCTCGGGGGAGTATCGTTCGAGAAGCGGCAGGACCGCATGGCCCGCCGCGACCAACCTTTGGGCCGTGTCTTGATGATGGTCGGGGTTGAGCGAGAATTGCGCGGGAAGGAGCCCGATCAGGATCAGCATGACCAGACCGATCCCTTTCTGACCGTCGTTCGAACCGTGGGCGAAACTGACCCCGGTGCAGGTCGCGACCAGGGTCGAGCGGATCCAGAACGGAGGGGGGGTGTCGACCGCCGGGGCTTCGTACAGCTCGGGATTCCGGAATATCCGGCGCATCGTCAGGAGGAGCAAGCCTGCGGAGACGAACCCGATCATCGGCGAGATCAACAGAGAGAGCCCGACCTCCCCGGCTTTGTCCCAGTTCACGCTCGAACCGATGGGCCGACCCGACGACAACGCGTTCGCTATCCCGACTCCCAGGATTGACCCGATCAACGTGTGAGAGCTGGACGCGGGGATGCCGAGAAACCAAGTCCCTAAGTTCCAGGTGATTGCCGCCAGCAGCAAGGCCAGCACCATCGCCAATGAAGCGCCCGGCTTGCCTTCCACAAGCAGGTCGACCGGCAAGAGGTTCACGATGCTGAACGCGACCGCGGTGCCACCGAGATAGACCCCGAGGAAGTTGCAAAACCCGGACCAGACCACCGCCTTGCGAGGGGCGAGCGACTGGGTGTAAATTACGGTCGCAACGGCATTGGCCGTGTCGTGAAAGCCGTTGACGAATTCAAACGCGAACGCGATTCCCAGGGCAAGGAGCAAGACGCAAGCCGCCGGGAGAGTAAGAGAAGCGTCAAACAGCGACGAACTCATCATGGGGTGCGCCCGTCCGCGGAATCCCGGTCGGAGCCGGGCGACAACGGACGCGAAGACCTGGAGAGAAACTCTGGAAGTGCCCGGCGACGAACATCATCGCCGGCGCATTGTCCGTACCCTTTCAAATCCGGTCAACCGCAAAACAAACGGCCCGCGTCCGTCCCACGCGCCGACTTAAGGGTTTTCAGGAGGGGAGCCGATCCTCAGATGTTTTTGACCCGGCGGCCGGGACCACTCGCACGACCCGAACGTGCGTGGGGCAACCCGGTAGCGGCACGACCCGAATCACCCCGCGTCGTATCCCATCGCGGATCACGACTTGCGCTTCGGTCCGGTTCGAGGTGGAACTCAAGTGCGACGGGTTGTTCAGTTCATAGCGTATCAGCCTCATGCGGGCAGGTCTGAGACCCCCGGAGCCGTTTTTGATCGATAAACCCGCGGGCGGCATTGCCCCTCCTCATCCCATAAGTTCGTGTTGCTCAGCGGCGAGGCTTCACACTAAAAACATAGGTGGAGACCGGCCGACCCGACAACACCGTGTGGTTTTGAATCAACGCGGATCGCGAAACGAGGCGTGAAAGTGTCAGCCTCAATTGACCCACGGTTGTTTGCAGACAGCCAACGTTGGATGGACAACACCGCTGTCAAGTGCCTCAGAACGAACGGCGACGGAGGGGAACCGCCGAAGGCTGGCCTAAATGAACCCTGAACACATCACGACATGGGCGGAAGTGAGAGGAACTTTCGCGCGTCCTGATTTTAGACGGTCACGGGAAATTCCATTTCCTGCCTCTTACGTTGATTTTGGGTCTGTGTGACTCAAAAAAGTCAGTCTTCCGGGCAATTCTTCTTTCGACGCCTGAACACGCTTCATGACAATGGGTTGCGACCGAGGATATTTCGAGCCTCTGTTCTCGGGCCATTCCTGACCGGGCGGAGCGAGCGCGTCCGACAGTGAAGCGTGGTGATCGACTAAGGGGCCATTTTGGGCATCGTGAGTGTCTCGCGGCTTTGATAGGGGTATCCCATTGCGGTGTCCTCCAGGCGGGAATAACTTGCAAGCGTCCGCGAGTGGACCGTGAATGTCCATGGAACGGAGCGAGGTCACATGAAGGGGGTGAGCTGATGGGGATCACGAGAGGACCGCGGTCGCGTCGAGGGTTCATGCAGTCATCCACCGCGGCGCTTGCCGCGACCGGTTTACCGCTCTGGTACGCTCGCGAGGCGGTCGGTTTCCTCGCCGAGCAAGACGAGAAGAAGACCGCGCCGATCCGCATGGGTGCGATCGGGACCGGTTCCCGGGGCCTCGCCGTGATGGAAGACGCCCAGAAGCGGGGCGCGAAATTCGTCGCCATCTGCGATGTCGATGCCCGTCACCGAGCGGACGCCGTCGCAAAGCTCAAGAAGCTCGGTCAGGAAAGTTCGGTCGAGCCGTACAACGACTTCCGCGAACTCCTCGACCGCAAGGACATCGACGCCGTCACCGTGGTCACCCCCGACCACTGGCACGCCCTGATCGCGATCGAAGCGATGAAGCACGGCAAGGATATTTACTGCGAGAAGCCGCTGACCCTGACAATTGAAGAAGGTCAGGCGATGGTGAAGGTCGCCCGCGCGAAGAAGCCCGTATTCCAGACCGGGAGTCAGCAGCGCTCGGACCGTCGATTCCATCTCGCCTGCGAACTCGTCCGCAACGGCAGGCTCGGCAAGATCCAAACGGTCGAGACCCGGATCGGCGACAACCCCGAGGAAGGCCCGTTCCCCACGACCGACCCGCCGACCGGCCTCGATTGGGATTTCTGGCTCGGCCAGACCCCCGAGGTCGACTACGTCGAACGCCGTTGCCACTACGAGTTCCGCTGGTGGTACGAGTACTCCGGCGGCAAGGTCACCGACTGGGGCGCGCACCACAACGACATCGCCCAGTGGGGCCTGGGGATGGACGGCTCCGGCCCGGTTCAGGTCGAGTCGACCTGTCTCTGGCCGAGACACCGCGAACCGAATTGCTACAACTGCCCGCCGCACTTCAACATCACGTACACCTACGGCAAAGACGCATCGACGTATTGCGACGGCACCAGGCTGATCTGCACCAGCGGCGGCGAGAACGGCGTGAAGTTCAACGGCGAAGGCGGCTGGATCTTCGTGAGCCGCGGGACGATCACCGCGAGCGAGCCGAAGATCCTCAATGAGCCGCTCCCTTCCGACGCCGTCCGGCTCTACAAGTCCGACGACCACATGAGGAACTTCCTCAACTGCGTCAAGACCCGCGAGAAGCCGATCTGCGACATTGAGGTCGGCTTCCGCTCGGTCACCGTCTGCCACCTCGGCAACATCTCGCTTCGCCTCGGCCGGACCCTGAAGTGGGACCCCGTCAAGGAGCGGTTCTTCGGCGACGCCCTCGCCAACGAGATGATCTCCCGCAAGCCGCGCTCGCCCTGGAAGCTGGAAGTCTGACGGCACAATCGACCCGGCGCGGGGAAGCGTTCCCGCGTCGGGCCCGGGTCCGCCAACGGATTCCGGCGGAGGAAGCGGATCGACCGCGCCGGGCGAAGGTCTCCCGACCTTCAATTCTTTGGAGTGCCGGAGCTCGCTTCGGCTTTCAAACGCTCCAGGCGCACTTTCC
>JAYUFP010000311.1:0-6208 GCA_043738665.1 Isosphaeraceae bacterium | reverse complement strand
CCGCCAGCCTTGGCCGTCCCGCACGGGTTCGGAGTACCGAACCATGTGGCACCCAGCAACAGACGTGGATTTGCTCAAGTTATTTTTTCGCGGTTCCTTAGTTCCCAGACGAACACAGCTTCCTGACGTTCTTAAGGATGAGCTGCCATGAACCTCGAGCGCATCGACCACTTCGCCATCACCGTGAAAGACGTCCAGGCTTCGGCCGACTGGTACTCACGCGTCTTCGGCTTCGAGATCATCCATCGGTTCACACACACGTTTTTCATCGGCCACAAGACGATCCACATCGGCCTTATGAGCCGGCCGGACGCCACTCCGATTGACGACCTCAACAACAAGATCGCCTTCCAGCACGCCGCGTTCCTGACAGACGCCGCCGGTCTCGAACAGGCACAGATCGCCTTGAGCGCCGCGTCGATCCCGTTCGACGGCCCGGAGGATACGGGGATCGCGTTCTCGATCTTCGTCACCGACCCGGACGGACACCAGCTCGAAATCACTTCCTACCACAAGACCACGTAAGAGCCGCCGACGAAGGCACTGGTTCATCGACGAGATAAGACACCGCAGGACAGGCCGCGACCACCGGCCCTGTCAGAGTCTCTCCACCCGCTCGAGGAATCTCCCATGGCCAGTATCGCGTATTGCAGCATCTACCCGGGGATCGGGATCGCCCGCCTGGGCAATAGCCCCGACGGCTATTTCCTCGCCCCCGAGTCTCCGGGTCACACGGCCGAGTCTGCCGGAAAATTCAAAGATGACCAGGGGCGGGTAAAGCGCCAGGTCGCGCGGTTCCGGGTCTACGGCTATGACAGCCAGGGCAAGTTCGTCATGGAAGTGACCGCGGCAGACGCCGACATCACATGGACCGTCCAACTCGCGAACAAGAAATCCTCCTGGTTCGAGTTCCAAGGGGCCGCGGCCGAAGCGGCGACCGCGAATGGCGGCCCGCCGCTTCCCTTGCGTAACGTCGACATCCAGAACACCGCGGAAAACCCCTCGGCACGAAAAACCCTGGAAATCGACCCCGGTCCTCGGTCGGTGGCGGGCGCGAATGCTGGGGGACCCTCGGCGCGGTTTGATACGGGGACGTTCCTGGGGAAAGTCGTACCGCTCGGCGAGATCAGGACCGACGATGCGGGCCGACTCCTCGTTTTCGGAGGGTTCGGCGACTCCGAGTCGTTGATCCCCGACAATCCGATCGTCGAATACGCCAACAACGACCGCTGGCACGACGACACGTCCGACGGCCCCGTCACCGCGAAAGTGGTCTTGAAGGACGGAGGCGAGGTGCCCGTCCGCGATTCGTCGTGGGTGATCGTCGCCCCGCCCGACTTCGCTCCCCCGGTCGACAACCTCGTCAGCCTCCACGACGTGATGACTGAGGTCGCCATGGGCCGTGGCTGGATCACGCCTTCCGGGAACATCTCATTCACTCGCGACATCTATCCGATCCTCCAGCGCGCCGCCGGATATCAATGGGTGAACGCCTCGGCGTTGAGGGGACACGGTCCCGGCCGCCCCGGCAATTTCCTCGACCCGACAATCCTCCCGACACTCGCCGACAAGTCCGACGCGAGCAAGCCGGCGAGACACGCGGTGTTCGACCGAATCCGCAATCCCGCCCCGCCCGACGACGCCACGGCGCGCGCCCAGGCCAACCTTCGTTTCATGCCGCAGATTTCCGGCGACGAAGGTTACATCACCGAGGGCGAGCCTTCGACATGGTTCACGGTTCTGAAGTCGCAACATGCGATGCTCAAGCGTTGGGCCGACGGCGACTTCGACGCCGACTTTCCGACGAACCCACTTCCGCCGCCGCCCATGTTCGGACGGATCGCGCCGGCCGAACAGCCGGAAGCTCTGAACCGCGCTGCGCTGGAGCACTGTGTCGGCGGTCCGTTCTTCCCCGGCATTGAGATGACGTACATCAGCCGTGACCCGTCAATCTACGGCGCGCCGTACCGGCTCCGGTCGGGGTTTGTCGCCGGAGATGTCACCAATCGCATGGCGGTCCCTTGGCAGGCCGACTTTTACGAATGCCGAAGCCACTGGTGGCCCTCGCAGCGGCCCGACGACGTCATCACCGAGCAACAATATCAAAAGATCCTCACCGCGTTTGCCGGTCAGGCGGCGGAAGAGGGATTCGACCTGACAAATCTTCTGTTCGACCGCTCACCCTGGGCCCGAGGCATTGGAGACCGCATCCGTTATCAAGGGGCCGCGCTCCAGACGGTGATCGATAACGGCACGCAGGGGGACAATGACCTTGCGGTCTCGTGGAGTCAGCTCGGGTTCGTCGTCCCGAGGATCACACCCAACGGCGGGGCCGTTTTGGTCGAAACCGAGCGGGCACCCTATGCCGGGCTCAAGGACCGCGATTACTTCTATCACATGCTCAATCTTGATCAGTTCCCCGACTTCCTTCCGAAGGCCCGCGAGCTCGCCGAATCGTTCCTCGCCGACGCCGACGCCTTGCTTCAAGCCCCCACTGACGACGAGATGCCGTTCTTCGATTACTCCCCCGATGCGTTCAGCGGCCGACTTGAACAGATCTACAACGACCTGGTCGACTACGCCGCCGGTTACGACCCCAACTCGACGGACATCATCTTCAAGACCCGTCAGGACATGATCGAGCGGATGATCCAGCTCGCCCCGTTCAACCAGACCGACGGCGCATGGCTCCGCAACGTCACCCAGGCCGGGCCGATCAGCGAGGTCCACTCGCTCCTCTTCTCCGTCTGGGTCGACGAGGCCGGCAACGGCGACCCGGCCCTGAACCACGCCAACCTCTACACCGACCTGCTCCGCGGCGCCGGCGTGTATTTCGAGGATATCAACACCCGCGTCTATGCGGATAACCCCGATCTGCTCGATTCGGCGTTCACCGTCCCGCTGATGGAGCTGGTCCTCTCGCAGTTCTCGCAGTATTACTTCCCGGAACTGCTCGGGATGACGCTGAACCTCGAATGGGAGGTGGTGGCGCTGAAGCCCACGATCATGCTCTTCGACCGGTTCGGCCTGAACTCGCAGTTCTACCGAATGCACGTCGGCATCGACAACGCCGTCGACGGTCATGGAGGGAAGGCCAAGCGCGCCGTCGAGATCTATCTCGACCACGTCAGGGCCGAGTCGGGCGAGGCCGCGATGCGGGAGCAGTGGCGGCGGATCTGGCGCGGTTACACGGCGTTCAAATATACCGGCACGTTGATGGCGGACCTGGCGAACAAGCTCGCGAACCCGCCGAGCCTCACCCAGCAGGTCTACACGATGGTTCGGCGCAAGGCCCGCTATGCGAAGCTTAACCACGGGACCAAGCGCGTCGGACCGAACCTTCTCAACGACTGGTTCGATGACGTCCGCGGCCTCATCGGCTTCGTCGATCAGGCCGGAGCTTATCACGCCGGCGCGATGGTTTCGGCAGGTTACCTCGTCGCGGGCGACCCTGAAAACAGCCCGTTCTTCAAGCTCCTGGAATTCACCGGGCCGATGTACAAGGTCTTCGACGAGACCGAGGTCGAGCTCTGGAAAGAGTGGACGCGCTCGATCGGCGGAACGGCCGCGACGCCGCCCCCGCCGGCGGACCCTGGTGCCGCGATGGCCGCGCTGATCGACCTCATGCGAGACCGCCAGTCCGGAACGCCGGGACACGACATCAACACCCTGGCCGGTCCCGACTCCGACCACCCCGGCGCCGCCGTGACGCGGACGGTCTCGAGTTGGTTCGGCGGCACCCCGACACCCGCATTCATGCAGGCCCTTGCCGACGGCTCGAACGGCTGGGTCGTTTCGGGAAATTCCGGCGCGAGCAAGTTCGTCACTCAACTGCTCAGCGGCAACCACCCGATGGCGACCGCCCTGGGAGCGCCGATCGCTTCCTTGGGGGGAAAGACGGGGCGAGAGGTGGCGATCGCGTGGATCGACGCGGGTTGCCCGATCCCCGCCGCCGATCGCCTCCGGACCTTCGCCCCCGCCCGGGTCGTCGAGAGGAACGGCAGGATCCGTCGGCTCCGAGAACAGGCTCACGCCTCAGGCCGCCGCCTCCGCCGCGTGATGCTCGAATCGCCGGAATCGGAAATCCTCGGGCAACCGACCGAACGCCTGATCGGTAACGGTGCCGTTCACTGATCGGAGTGGAAAAAGCCGACCGACTCAGAGTCCGTCCCGGAAGTTTCCCGGAGAAAAACGATGGCGGATGACCAATGGCCGATGACCGATGCGAGAAAACCGGCGGGGAAACGCCGCGTTCGCTCTTTCCGATCCGTCATCAGCCATCAGCCATCCGTCATCAGCCATTTCCTAGCCAATTCCTTTCGGGACAGACTCTCAGCCCCGGGCGCCCGACATCTCGTGTCGCCCGGGGCCGGCTCACGAAGTCGCATCTCTTGAACGACTTCAGTGAATCGCTTCGGCTCAATTCAGGCATGATATGGGGTTTCCGTTTGGGTATCGGTAAATCAGGGCCATGAAAACTCCTTTCGCTCCGCCGTCGCATCTGAATTCACTCCGCCGGTTCGACGTCGCCGTGATCGGCGGTGGCCCGGCCGGCTCGTCCGCGGCACTCGCCCTCGCCCGATCAGGGTGCCGGGTCCTGATCGTCGAGCGTGCCGATGAAAATTCAATACGAGCAGGGGAGACATTACCTCCGCGTGTCAGGCTCGAACTGGAACGGCTCGGTCTCTGGCGAGAATTTCGGGGCGGAGGTCACCTCGCCTCGACCGGGATACGGTCGGCCTGGGGTGATTCGCCGCCCCTTGAAAATGATTCGTTGTTCGACCCTTACGGCAACGGCTGGCACGTCGACCGGGGACGGTTCGACGCCATGATCCGTGACGCCGCGTCGGCGCAAGGAGCCGAGCTGTCGGTCGGCGTGAGATTTCACCGAGCCGAGCGTTCCCGCCTCGGCTGGCGGCTTCACGTTATCGGCGAACAGGGGCCGTTCACGGTCGAAGCGAGGTTCGTCGTGGACGCTACGGGCCGCCCCACCGCGTTCGCCAGGGATCGCGGCGTAAGCCGTCTCCGTGTCGATCGCCTTGTCGGCGTCGTCGGCTACTTCGAGCACAAGCCAACCACCCGCGAGGCCGAGCGGGTCGCCTTGATCGAAGCCGTTGAGGACGGCTGGTGGTACTCCGCGCCCATCCCCGACGGCCGCCTCGTCGTCACACTCATGACGGATTCGGATCTCATCGCCGATCCGGGGCAGCCGTCGGTCTCGGCCTGGCTCGGGAAGCTCGGTCACACGAGCTTGACTCGGTCACGTGTTGACGCGTACGCGCCACCGCCGATCCTCGGTATCTTCCCGTCCGGGAGCGGGGCGCTCGTGAGCGCGACGGGTGACAACTGGCTCGCGGTCGGCGACGCCGCCGTGGCGGTCGATCCGATCTCGGGGCAAGGGATCATCCGGTCCCTCCGCGACGGCCCGAAAGCCGCCCACGCGGTCCTCGAAGCCCTCGACGGCCAATGCGAATCAATCGACGCTTATCGTTATGAACACACGAAAGACTTCGTCGAATACCTCACGATGAGGTGCGCGTATTACCGGCAGGAGCAGCGCTGGAGCGGTTCGCCGTTCTGGTCCCGCCGGCACGAGCCGCCAAAACTCATCCCGCGAAACGCCAGGCCACGACCCATCGGCATCGACAACGTGTTCGCCGGACGACTCCCGGCTCACGAGGCCCGGGAAAGTGGGAGCCGTTCGAATGAGCCGCCGAGGATTTCGTCGGGCTTCTTCCCCGTGGTGCGGTAGGTGATCTTCTGACAAAAGTCGTTCCCGCGGCCGAACTCCTCGCGGACGATCCGCGTGATGTCGTCGGAGAGGGTCAGGTCGGCGTCGAGTTCCTCCAGGCGTTTCTTGCGCGGGCGACGGTCGCGCCCGGGGACGAGGGGACGCTTATCGAGCTCCGCCGGCGGTTCACGCTTGGACTCTGATTGCACGATCAGGGGACCGGGTCCGAGGTTCTTAAGTCGAGGACGGACGACACGGTTCGGCTTTCACCGGGACTTGTTGCCGATTCCCGAAAACACACGAAAGCAATTCAATATCAAACCACAGCCTACCTCCATCCCGGGAGCATCCCTTATCGGATCAAGGTCCTTGCCGTGCCTTTGTTCAGTCGGACCGACGCTCGCCTCGTACCGGATCGTGGGGGGGGATCTGAACGGGTTTTTCTCGTTCCAGGTCGGTGCGATCCGAGAGCGCGCC
>JAYUFP010000310.1:0-6215 GCA_043738665.1 Isosphaeraceae bacterium | reverse complement strand
CGTCGAGCTTCGCGAGCATCGTGTCCCAGAGGACGACCCTGTGAGTCCCGAAAAGTCCGGTGACGTAGGCGTTCACGGCCACCGTGTCGATGCTCTTTTCGACCACGAAGACCTGTTTGGCGGGGATATCGGCACGGGCCGCCAGCGCGAGGATCTTCGTCTCCAGCACGCGCCGATCGAACTCTGAACCGCCGGGTCGTGCCCACGTTGTCCCGGATTTCATCTCGGACATCGGCCGAAATTCGTTGTAAAGCGGGTCGATGAGGACGGGGGAAATCAGCATGATGAACGCGAGGAACGGGACCATCAGCAGCCCCGTCACCAGCCACCAGGCCCTCGGCAGGCGTCGGATCAGGTAGAAGGGTATCCACCCGAAGAAAAAAGCCCCCAGAATGTCCATGACCAGACTGATCACCGAATCGCCGAACCACTTCGAGAAGGTCTGTCGCGAAAGTCCGTATTCATGAAGGCGGATGTAGCCGGCGTAATAGCGCAGGGGAAGGTCGAGAATGAAGACGACCGCCAGGAACAAAACCAGGTAGATCCCGACGGTCAGCAGCCAGTGTTTTCCGATCCGTTGCGCGACGTTGCGCAGTCGAACGGAAGCCCCCGAGATGAGCAGGCCGAACGGTACGGCCATATCCCAGACCCGCGCGAAGGCCCAGATCATGTCGCCGGTGCGGCGGAATTCGAGGGCTTTCCGGGTCGGAACCGGGATCGGGACGGGCGTCGTTTCGTCGACCTCTTGGGCCTGCGCGGCAATCGAAGGAGCCGGCTCGACCTGCGCCGCGACCGCGAACGATTGCAGACTCAAGAGTACGAGCAACGTCACGGCGAGTCGAACGGACAACAGGCAATCCTTCCCTCAGACGATCCTGTGCGGCGGGGGGCTGTCCCCGCTCATCGGAGATTCACCTTCCTCGGGCGGGAACTTGACGAAGGCATAACCTCCGACCAGGGCGACGACGAGCAACAGACTCACGACGCCTCCGGCGAGGGCAGCGTACCACGCCTTGTTGTAACGGCTCAAGAGTTCGCTCGCCTTCCGTCCTTCGGTGGTGTCGAGGAGTTCTTCCAGGTCCTCGATCTTCTTGGTTTGACGCTCCCCGGCGGAGATGGCTTCAAGATACTTAGGTTTGATCTTGCCCAACTCCTCGGCGTCTTTCTCGAACGTCCGCGCCTTGTCGTACTTCTTTTCGATGGAAACCAGACTCTCGCTCAGGGCCTTGGCCTTGTCCGTGAGCACTTCGTTGACGGCGAGCTGCCGTTCGAGTTGCTTCTTCGCGGCGTCTCGTTCGTCGGCGAGTTTTGTATAGCGCTTCGTGAAAAGCTCGGGGCTCTGTCCTCCGGGCTCTCCCAGGGCGGTCTCGAAGGTGATCCGCTGGCGGTCGTTGGTCTCGACGACGCTCTTCTTGAGTTCGTCAATCGTCTTGGACTGCTCCTGGATCTGGCTGAAGATCGTGTTCAGCCAAAGGACGGCCGACAGTCCCACGACGCCGAGGGTCATCCCCAGAAGGGCGAAGCGAAAGGCATTCTGAGTTCGATCGGCGCTCTGGGCCTGGTGGTGCATGGTCGGTCGGGTGAGCATGGCGATGAGCTCGGCCTCCAGGCGGGGCGAGAAGCCGCCGCCAAAACCGGTACCGTCGGGCGTGGGGACGTTTTCCAGGTCGTTGACGAGTTTCGCCAGGGCGACCCGGTCGCCCCGCTCCGCGATGAGATAAAAGCCGCCGACCTGAGCCATCGATCCGTTCCGCCACTGGAAATAGCCGCGAGTCTGGCGGATCGGGTCGACGACGTAGGCAACCTGCAATTTCTGGGCGAAGAAGTTGTTATGGATGAACAAGTCGTGGCCGGAGAGGAAGATTCCGAAATCCGGGTGGGTGTGATACCAGCCGACGATATCGAGGTCGGGGTGGAGCCGGTCGCGCTCGCGGGTGATTTCCTCCCACGAATCATGGGTATAGGTGAAACTGGCCTGAGTGTTCTCATAATGCTTGGCTTCGAGCCACGAGGTCACCCGGACGAACGGGACGCCGGTCTGGTCATCGACGCACTCCTTGCCGAGAAGGATGCCGCCGAGCTCGACCGAGGTGTCGCGGAGGGCGTGGCGTTCGATGGCGTCGGCGGCGGTTCGGTCGAGGAAGATCGGGAGGTCGTCGTGGCCGGGGGTCTCGTACGCCAAACAAACCCAGCGACGGTCCCGGTCCGGGCGCCGCATGCGGGTCGGCTCCCGGTAACGGACGTCGTCGAAGACCATCTCGTCCTGGCTCAAGCGTGTACCCCCACCCCCCGGTCGGCGGCAAGGAGGAAGAAACCGGAGCCCTCCTCGCCATCGACACGGATGATGTCGTAACGCGGAATGCCGAGGTCGGCAAGGGTCCGCCCCGCTAACGCCGAGCCTTCCTCGACGGCGTTGACCATCTCGGGGTGGCCCGGCTCCCGACAATTCGGGCAAACCGCCTCCGCCTGGGACACGCGAGTTCGGGGACGGAAAACCTCACCGTGCCAACCGCATCGCGGACAATCGACGGAAACCACGAGATCCCGTTCGAGCGGAAGCGTGAGTGTCCCGGTCGATGGCATTCGGCTTTTCACGGCTTCGAACAAGGCCGCGGCGGTCGCCCCGTTTCCGAGCGGAAGTGTCTCGGCGGCGGGGAAATTCTCATGGCTCAGGCAATCGTCGCGGAACGGGAGCCTGGTCTTGTAGAACTGGTTGGTCACGCCGTTGAAGACCATGGCGGTGCCGGCCTCGACGGCCATCGCGTGGATCAGCTTCAAGGCCTCCTGAACCTCAAGAGCCGCCATCATCGACGCAATCGTCGGCGCCGTGGGCACTTTACCTTCGAGGATCTGGTCGCGCCGCAAGAGCGGACAGCTATAACGGAGATTCAAGAGTTGATAATCGCGCGATGTCATCGCGCATTCGTAACAGGCCGTGCCTTCCTGCCGGGGGTCGAAGACCTTCACGACCCCTTGAATTTCCTGAATCCCCGAATCGACCCACGGGGTTCCCACTTTCCAGCACTGGCGGTTGACCCAGAGACGGGCCTCGCGGTTATCAAGGCAGCCGATGACGACGTCGATGTCGGCGAACAGGCCCAGTCCGAGATCCGTGATGACGTCCCCGTGGATCGGGTGAATCACGATTTCGGGGTTGATTTCGGTGGCGCGGCGGGCCGCGACCTCGGCCTTCGACTTCCCGCCGTCGTGCGACCGGAACAGGACCGAGCGGGAAAGGTTCGAGGGCTCGACCTCATCAAGGTCGATCACATAGGTGGTCCCGACGCCGAGCAAAGCCAGGTTTTTGAGAACCTCGTTACCCAACGCCCCCGCCCCGACGACCAGAACCTTGGCGGCGGCCAGTTTCTCTTGTCGCCACCAGGGGATCAGGCGGAGACGAGAATACCGGTCGTCGTCGTCGATGAAGAGCATGGGCTCGGCCTCAACGGGCGCTGACCCCTTCGCGTCGGGGACGTCATCGTCGAGGAACGTGAGTGTCGGTTCGCTCATCGGAGTCTCAATCGAGGAAGCGGATTTCCTCGTCGGCCGCACGCAGTCTCCGCGACTGGAGGACTTCCGCCGGTTCGTCATCGAGGATGATCAGCCCTTCGGATTCGAGGGCGGGAGCCGGAGGCGATGGCGCTTCGACGACGGTAAGATCCGCCGGATTCTCGGCGACCTGGTCTCGCTCGGCAAAGCGCTGAGCCGCCGCGATCTCGGCCCTGAATTCCGGCAACGCCTTGTCAGGTGCGAGCCCCTTGAGAAACCCGGCAAAGCGCGACGCACGACCGCCGGGCTCGGCCAAAGGCTTTTCATTGGGCAAATGCTCACCGAGGTATGGCGGTGCTTCGATCCGCCCCAACGCCGCGCGAATGTCTTTCAGCGGTCGGGAATCGA
Organism: Isosphaeraceae bacterium; assembly: GCA_043738665.1. Taxonomy (GTDB): domain Bacteria; phylum Planctomycetota; class Planctomycetia; order Isosphaerales; family Isosphaeraceae; genus JAYUFP01. The sequence continues at coordinate 2,318 of JAYUFP010000310.1, read as the reverse complement.
GCGGGAACGCAAACGTCCCCTGGCCGGCGACCCAGAGGGCGGCGTCTCGGTTGTATGGGCTCCGCACGTCATAATTGTGATACCGGGCCATGTCCCAGAGCATCCCGCAAAGCTCGTCGAGGTTCAGGCTCGGAACCCAGTGCGTCCCGTAACCGCCAAGGCAGACCATGCCGATCTCGGAGATGTTCGGGTGGTAAATCGGGGTCAACCAGCGAAGTTCCGGCATGGTTCGCGGGTAAGACGAACCGAGCTTGATCTCGACCTCATGGCGCTCGGAAATCGACACCTTTCCCCGGACGCGAGCCAGGCTCTTACCCCGGAATTCGATGACGTAATGTTGTTCCGGCTTGCCCGAGGCTCGGAACCGGAGCACGGAACTCTCGTCGCGAAGGCGCTCCATCGCGGCGAGGTCCGAGCGCAAGCGCCTCAGGCGGGGTGATTCGTGCATGGTCGAGCGATCCCCGACGGAACTGGGCCGGCCAAGATTCCGGCATCAAGCCCGGCCGGCGACGACTTCGGGGTAAACGATCAAGTGGTCACCGTTCTGAACGCTCGCCTCGACCAGCGTCTGACTTTCCACCAGCCTTCGCCCGCCCTCTTTATGGTCGAGGGAGTAGCTCATCGGCTGGCCGTCGGGGCTGGTCGTGGGAAGGTTCATCTTGGTGATGATGTTGGGCAAAATACGGGCGACCGGGACGCTGAACGCGATCACGGCCTTCACCGATTTTGCGCCGGTCTGGTCGAGAAACGTAACTTGAATCCCGGTGGGATCGGCATTACCGCCGTAAGACATAGTCAGGATACCTCCTCAGCATCCCATTCGCGTCCCGCGGACCGATATTGGGTCACAAGCGCGAATTCTTTGGGCCGTCGCACACGAGTCGTTCAGGATATCCTCGCTCATCGCACGCCGAAACCGTCCTGGACAGGACCGGAACCGAAACCCCGGTGACTTCCTTAACCGACCATCGCGGCCATCGTGCTTTGTTTGCAATTGCAGCCGTAAATCGAACAGGCCCCCACGAATTCCCAACAGTCGCGATGGTGCGGCGTCTTGCAGACGACGCAGAGCACACCGGGAACCACGATCGGGTCGCCGCATACCTTGCAGATCGGGGGGCCTGCGTCTTCGGGAGCCGTCGGACCGGCGGCGACGATCGAGATCCCCTGGCTGAGCTTACTCGCGACCCCCTCCTGGAGGCCGTCGTGGATCGTGAGCGTCTCGCTCACCGTCGCCATCAGCCAGTCCCCGTGTAACGCGAGATTGCGGTCGACCTGGACGAGCAGGCGTTCCGGATTGATCGACATGAGCATCCCGCCCGGGGGCGCGGCTCGGATCAAACGCCCGAGCGCCCCGCGGACGACCGGACCGAGGAACTCCCGGGCCATCTCGGCGTCGTTCGATTGAACGAGGAACGCGCGATCGAACTCAGGGTCGCCGACTCGCACGATCCGCGTCCCTTTCGGAGGTTGCGGCGTCGATGGACGGTTGTAAGGTGTGAGCTCCAGCCGAAAGGGGAGACCTTGTCGGAAACGCGCCACGACGCGCGTGCGCGGTCCCAGGTTTTGCCCCTGGATGTTCGGAGCCAGTCCGACCCGGACGTTCGACCCCCTGTGGGAGAAGCTCACCGTCGGCGGGTCCGACATACCCCGATTTTCGTAGCGGCCCCGGAACCGCGCGGCCAAGTTCCGATACGCACGATGCCGGCTTCCGCTGAGCCAGGCGCCGACGGCCGCCGTGGCGCGAATCGCGCCGTAGATCAGGAGCACGATCAGGCCGAGTGCGAACAACTCCATCATTCGTAACCTGATCGCCCCGGGGGGATGGGGAAGCTTCGGATGACCGAGACTCGGAGGCGATCCGAGTCGGCCCGTACGAACCTTGATTCTACGTCCGCCCCACTTCGCTTTGCAACCGACTTCGCCTCGGGTTCCAGGGCCGTTTCGTTTTCGATGGACCGAGATGCCCGACGCCCGATGGTCAATGACCGAGGGAAGACTAAGAGGTCTGGGGAAGATCGCGGTCTCGGTTCTTGGACATTGACCATCGGACATCGGGCATCTTGAGAACTCCAGATCGAAAATGAAACCGCCCTGCCTCGGGTCCGCCAACGGATTCCGGTGGATGAACGCGGCGGAAGCGGATCGACCGCGCCGGACGAAGTTCTCCCGACCGTCGATTCCTTGGAGTGCCGGAGCCCGCTCCCGCTTTCAAACGGTCCAGGCGCATCGTCCACCTCGACCCCCTTGAGAAGGCCCGAAAACCTATCAGTAACCCCTGATATCGACGCTCAGAAGTCGTTTTCAAGCGCCCTCGA
>JAYUFP010000309.1:0-1962 GCA_043738665.1 Isosphaeraceae bacterium | reverse complement strand
CCGGGACTGCATGTGCTGGGTGAGTCCGGTGATGGCCCCGCAAGGGATGCCCGCGGCGGTCTCGCTCTCTCGCCAGTCGCTGGCGAGTTGGAGGATCGGCTTGAGTCCGCGGCGAAGCCGGTCGAAATGGCGGTCAAAGGCCTGGACGCCCCAGATCGTCCACCCCTCGCGGTAATCGTGCAGCGACTCACGCGTGACGGGGATTGTCTTGGGCCGATTCGTGGTTCCGGAGGTCATTGCGAACATCAGGACTTCGGTGCCCGAACCGAAGAGCGCGTTGATGTCGCCTTTGCGGACACGTTCGATGTAGGGTTCGTGACCGTCGTAACCGCGGATCGGCACGGCCTTCCGGAAGTCGGACGAGTTGCGGATCGAGCTGAAGTGGTGATCGCGGCCGAACTGGCTGTCGGCATGGCGGGCGAGTCGGGACATCAGCAGGTCGCGCTGAACGTCTCCGGCGTGGGCGGTCTGGTCCAGAAACGCTTTCGCCAGACGCCTGGCCCGGATCGCGAGCGGGAGCCCGATGAGTCGCTTGATCTGGACAAGCATCGCTGCGATTCCCTTCGAATCGACCGTCGCGGTCGAGAATTTTGCCGGCCTTGGCAGTTTGATTAAAAGCGGATGGCGAATGGCGAATGGCGGAGTGAAATCCGGTTCAAGCGCCGCTCGTTCGATTCGTCAACTGTGATCCGTCATCCGTCATTTGCATCTTCATGATTCCGTCACATTCCGATCGCGGAGCCGGTGAGGCTACCGACACGTTGCCCGGCGCGATCCTGGTAGGCGGACTCTTCGGAGGAGGCTTCGTCCGCGACGACCATCGACGGCAATTCCCGTCGCGGCGCGAACTGGCGGAAGAACGCGGCGACTCGCTCGGCATAGGCTTCGGGCTGCATCTCACGACAACGATTGTGTTTCGCCTTGGGGACAATCCATAATTCCTTCGGCTCGCCGCCGCAGTCGAAGAGAGAACGGGCGATGCCGGTGCCGATGTACGCGTCTTTCTCGCCGTGAATCATCAGCCAAGGACGGGGCGAGATCTGGGCAACGGCCCGCTCGACGCTCGGGAACCGGCAATTGAGCCGGCGTTCGGAGCGAACCCGCCCGGCCCACGCCGCATACCGGAAAAGCGCGGTGGGCATGGACTTCCAGAGGTAAGGATTGCTGACGTAAATCTCGGCCCAACGCATGATGTACGAGAGCATGGTTCCGGAGGTAGGGAACGCGCCATCGGTGATGACCCCCCAGACGTCGCGCTCGCGTGCCGCCACGACCAACGCCGTGCTTCCGCCGCGGCTGACTCCGAAGAATCCGAACCCGGCCGGGTCATGATCGGGGCGGCCGCGGAGGTACGTCAGAGCCGCCTTGAGGTCGCGGACTTCGTGGTCGGTCACCCACTGGAGGGGTCGGTAGGCGGAGTCGGCTTCGCTTTGACCGTGATTCCGGAAGTCGAACGCGAAGACGTCAAATCCGAGGGAGCGGAGCGGACCGGCATAAGCGGCGAAGCTCCAACGGTCGCTCAGATACTCGTGGCAGAAGACGAGTACGCCGAGACGCGAACGTGTCGTCGCGCGATGGTACGTTCCCGCAAGAGTGAATCCGTCGGAAGTCTCGAGACGGACGTCTTCGCCGTCAGCAAGCGGGGCCAGGCGGAGCGGAAGGAAGAGGGGCTTCTCCTCGAAAATCCGGCCGATGATCGGCGCGTAACGGAGCGCCGTGTAGAGTAAGAACAACCCCACGGTCACGAGCCCCAGGACGATGGGGATCGTTATCCAAACCAAGGGCGAGGTGGGCAAGGGAAAACTCCGTGAACGTCACCGGACGTTGATTCAAGAGTGTCACGCTGAGTTCGTGGACGTTGCGGGTGCGGTTCCAGCGAGGATTGACCATCGTCGGTAAATATAACCCGGCGACGGGTTCGTGACTTTGTTCAACCCTCGAATCTTCGTAGGATCAACGAAA
>JAYUFP010000308.1:0-1966 GCA_043738665.1 Isosphaeraceae bacterium | reverse complement strand
GTCTGGCCGACCTCTCCGGGCCGGACGGCGAGGTTTTGCTCCGGCTCGTCGAGGCGAACCCCGGCTCCGACCTGCCCAAAGCTCTGGCGGAGGCCGTCGAGAACCAGACCGAGCTCCCGATCGAACGTCTCTGGGGGGCACTCGACGTCCTTGAAGGGTCGGGGGTCCTGGGTGATTACCCGGACCTTCAGGAACTCTGGGACGACCTCAACGAATCGCTCGATGAAGACGGATCGATCGAGCAACTCGCCGAGCAGATCGAGAACGACCCCGACGGAATCTGGATGGCACTTCAGGGGCTTGCGGCGGTCGAACTGGACGTGCGTCATCAGATCATCGCGGGTTTGGCGACGGCAACCCATGGACCGGGAATGATCGAATTTCTTCGGCTCCTCGCCTATTCGGACGATCCGGGAACGCGCAAGGCGGCGATTGAGTCGCTGGTAGCCTCGGAGAGCTCCCCCGACCTTTCAATCGCCTGGTCCGACCTTGCCATGCGACACTCCGACCCCTCTGTCAGGATGCTCGCGTTTGACTTGGTCAAATCATCGCCGGTGCCGGCTCTGATGGCATCAAGATCGACGGCGATCAAAGAGGCGACGCCCCGGATCGTGCGATCGATGGTGACGGCGGTTGGCGGGAACGGCCAGGCGACGTTGGCCATCGCATCGACGCGCGGCGGAAATCGGGTGACCGCGGTTTTCGTCTGTGATGTCCTCGATGGAGTCGTGGGGGTTCACGGTAACGTTGCTGAAGAGTCATCGATGGCGGGGTCGGCATTCGACTCATTTCTCATCGGGAACACCGAGGACGTGGTGGAAGACATTCATCCACTGGCCCTGGCGCTCCTCGCGGGATGTCTCACGTTGTCGAATCCGGCCACCTCGCCTGCACTGCGGTATTGGGTTGAGACCACCGTGGGCTTGGACCTCAAGCCAGTGCCGTTCCGTGCCGAGTTTCCGAATTGGGATCCTTCGGGAATTCCGTTTTCAGAGATGCCCGCACGATCCCGGGCCGTTCTCGACCGCCGGCCCGACTGGGTCGACTCCTCTCCGCTCACGTTGCAAATTGCCGAGGAGATCCGGCTTCGCGAAGGCAAATTGGGACCGGACCCGAAGCGCGACGCCGGGGCGTATCGTTACCTGTTCGAACACCGGCTCGCCGATCAACTCGAACTTTATCGGCGGATGCTGCTCTGGATGGCCTGGTTCTGGAGGGCGGGAGGAGAGGAGGAGATGGGACGGTCGGCCCTGGCCCTGGCCTGCCAGATCTCGGACGCCCAGTACGTCGTTCCAGGCCACCCGTTCACCGTCGCGCTGACGACGCGCAGTCTCATCGCCGCGGCAAGACTTGGCCGGCTTCCGGCGGGATCTCGGCCCTGACACCGGCGCAAAAAAAGCCGGCCCGCGGTCTGTCGTGGGCCGGCTCAGATTGAGGGTTCAAGCCCTATCGATCACTTCTTAGCGGGCTTCGCGGCCGGCTTCACGTCGGCGGCGGCCTTCGGGGCGGGCTTGGCCGAAGTCTTCTTCTTGTCGTCGATCTTCTTCTTCTTTTCTTTGTCTTTGGGGGCCTTGTCGCCCATGGCGCTTCTCCCGAGAAAGGGAATTGTTGATGTGATCCGGGACGTGAACGAGCCACGTCGACGGAGCCCGCGACTGACTCACCAACGAGATTGCGCCGCCGGTCGCGGATGTTCAAGAGCGATCGCGAAAAAAATGTGAAATGATCCCCACGCGATCGTCATCACCGGGATTGTCGCGACGAACGATGATGGGATCACTAGACGTCTTCGATCCTTGATGCGTCCGACGGAAACGCGCGACCGACGAAAAACGCCCGGGGGACGCGACGTCCTCCGGGCGCGGGTGGGCTGGCTTTTCGGGTCCGTCGGCCGGAACGGTCAGAGCGGCTCGTAACAGGGCCGTGAGGGGTCGCGACACTCGTCGCGACCCACGAAGTCTTCGTC
>JAYUFP010000307.1:0-6255 GCA_043738665.1 Isosphaeraceae bacterium | reverse complement strand
AGAACACGCTGATCAAAACCGGCACTCCCGCGCCGTCAACACCGACTTTTCATCACGTCGGGAAGAGCCTCCCGGCGAGCCGAGTCGATCCTCGGCTCGGCAGGAGCTTGGCACTTCCAATAGAAATCAAAGCAGGTCGCGCGGAGTATAAGGCGGCGGTCGCCGCCTTTGCTGACAGGGAGCGCCTGGCATGACGATCCTGAAATCGCTCTCCTATTTCATCGCCGCCGGGGTCTGTGAGATTGGCGGAGGCTACCTGATTTGGCTCTGGCTGCGCGAGAACAAACCCGCGTGGTATGCCGCGGTCGGGGCCGTGGTTCTCTTCGGCTACGGCCTGATCCCCACGCTCCAGCCCGCGAATTTCGGCAGGGTCTACGCCGCCTACGGGGGAGTCTTCGTGGCCCTCTCGATCGCATGGGGCTGGAAGGTCGATGGCATCGCACCCGACCGCTATGACCTCATCGGCGGGGCGATCGCGCTCGTGGGAGTCGCCGTGATCATGTACGCGCCGAGGGGGTGAGCATGGGCTGAATGAGTCAATGCGAGCCTTCTCGCCTCCACAACATCCACCCGCCGCGACTTCCCGCCAGAATCCAAGGACCGCCTCGGCTCTCATTCGGCGATCCTTGCGTCTCCGGACGGATCAGGTGGGTCGGACGGTAACGCGCCAGCAGGTCGTCGAATTTTCCGGAAAGCAACTTACGATAGATCGCCTCGCGCGACTCGACTTCCGAAGGCCCCGAGGGGTGTTCCTCCCGGCCGATCTCATCGAGGTATTCTTGTAGGCTCATGCCGTTCAGCCAGGCGTTCAGCGCTTTTCGCTCGTGAACCTCTTGGAGAGGTGCAAGGGTGCTGTGCATCGTCTGGTCGTATTGGTAAAGCTGGCCGGAATCGGTGAGCAGGAGCGCGACGTTCACCGCCGGCCAGGGTCCCGCGATCACGTCATCGCGGCCGAGCCTCCTGAGTTCGGGACGGAGCGGGAGCAGGCCGCGAAGCGTCTCGGTGTAAAGAACCGCCTCCGGATTCTTCAAGGCTTCGTAAGGCCGCCAGACCGCGGCGAGCGTGACGACGGCAACCGGCAAGGCCCAGAGCCAACGCCCCGCGATGTTCCAACTCATTCGATCGAGCAAGAGGGCGACGCCGGCCAGAACGAGGATCTCTCCGAAGGGAGCATGCACGTAGACCCAGTGGAAATTCTCGAACTCCAGGCCGGTCACGATCGCGCTGTTGACGAGCAAAAATCCCGACGCCGCGAACGCCCCGAGTGTCGCGAGTCTCCAACCCTCGGGAACGATCTCGCCTCGAGACGGGCCTGTCCCGGGTGCCACGGATACCGTACTCGGAACCCGTGCGCCGGACGAGGCAGGCGGCACGGGTTGAGTACAACCCGCGGCACCCGGGGACAGATGCTCAGAGGATTTCTCCGGTTCGATGGTGTCACTGGACGACTGCCGAGGCAACTTCGCGAGGCCGACGACCACCGCCGCGCCGAACGCCAGTTTGGCATAAGCCCACAGGTTCACCAGATAACGCATCCGCGCCGGGTCGTCGGCCGACAGGACGCGTCCGCGATGGGTGCGTTGAAGGATCGGCTTGAGCGCCGGGTCGGAAAAGGCCCGCGTGTCGGCGATCAACTGCGGAGCCCCGATCGCCGCCCCCCCGATCAACACCAGTACAAGAAAGTTGCGTTCCGCTCGGTCGTTCTTGAGAAAGGCCCGGTCCAGACACATCAACAAGGCGACCACCGCGGCCGTCCAGAAAAAGAAATAAAGGTGGACGCAAAGACCCAGCAGCACAGCGCCGGCGACGACTTCGAGCCAGGTTCGCGGTCTGAAGCGGAGCGGGGGGACCATCAATGCGGACAGCGCGAGGAGCGGCGGAAGGGTAAGTAACGGAGTCACGACCCGGAACTGTCCCAAGGCGTTAGGCACATCCATCGGAGTCGTCCCACGGAACATCGCGCGGACGAGCCCGAAGGAGCCGAACAACGTCTGCCCTCCGACGAATCCCGCGTCGGCGATCGCGATCAAGGCGCACCCGAGCGCCCAGGCCGTCGGCCGCTTCGTCCCCGCCAGAACGACTCGAAAAACGGTGTAGGCCGACAACCCCAGCAGCAACCCGCCGAGCACTCGCCAGACCAGGGGGATCAAAAGCCGGTCGAGCCCGAGCCATCGCGCGAGCATGGCCGTCGGCACGAACGGGAGCGGCGGATAGAGCGTGAGTCGCGGTGAATCGGCGGGCTGAAACGGGTCGGAAAGGCCCCACTCTCCGCGATAGGGGGATCGAGAGAGCGCGGTGTAAAACACGTCGTCGCCGTCGCCGAGATAGACGGCCGAGCCGGACGTGGCGAGTGCCGCGAGGTGCGGGGCGACCGCCAGAAGCATCGCCACCGAGGCACAGAGCAAGGCCGAGCCGAGTTCGGCCCGAAAGTTCGTCGGGACTGGGGGACCGGCCGTTGACATCCGTCGTCCCCGTGAAGGCAACGGTTCAGATCACGTAGTTTTCGACGAACGCCTTGGAGTCGTGGAACACCTTCAAATCCTTCGGCGCGACGAACACGTGCTCACCTTGGGACAACTCCAGAGTGACCGACGTCTCGCGAGAAACCTGGACATGGAGCAGCGTGCCGTCGAGGAGCACGACGTCGAGCCGTACGAGACCTCCCAGCGGCGTGAGCCTCTGGATTCTCGCGGTCCAGGCGGGCTTGCCGTTGCGCTCTCGGGTCACCTCGAAGTCGTGCGGGCGGACGTAGACCGATGAAGGCTGAGCGCCTGGCAAGGCGGAATCAGGTCCGGGGATCTCCATCGGCAACGGCATCTCGTCGCCGAGCTGATCCATTCCCAAGACGGTATCGACCCGCAAGACGTTCACGGCGCCCAGGAACTCGGTCACGAACGGGGACGCCGGGTGCTCGTAGAGCTCCTGCGGCGCCCCCATCTGCTCGACCTTGCCCTTGTTGAGGACGACCATCTGGTCGCAGACCTCGAAGGCCTCCTGCTGGTCGTGCGTCACGAAAAGGCTCGTGACGTGAACCTCGTCGTGAAGCCTGCGGAGCCATGTTCGAAGCTCGTCGCGGACCTTGGCGTCGAGCGCCCCGAAGGGTTCGTCGAGGAGGAGCACTTTGGGCCGCGGCGCCAAGGCCCTCGCCAGGGCGACGCGTTGCCGCTGTCCGCCCGAAAGTTGCGAGGGATAGCGCTCGGCGTGCCCGAAAAGCTGCACGAGTTCGAGCAGTTCATCGACGCGGTGGCGGATCTCGTCGCGATTCGGCCGCGGCTTCCGCACTTCCAGGCCGAACGCGATGTTCTGGCGGATCGTCATATGTCGGAATAACGCATAATGCTGAAACACGAACCCGACGCCGCGCTGTTGCACGGGGAGGGTGGTGGCGTCCTCGCCGGTCAGCTCGACGTCCCCCGTATCGGCCGGTTCGAGCCCCGCGATGATCCGCAGGATCGTGCTCTTTCCCGAACCGGAAGGGCCGAGCAACGCGACGAGCTGGCCGGCGGGGACCTCGAACGACACGTCGTTCACCGCGTGAAATGCGCCGAACCGCTTCGAGAGGTTTCGCACCACGATGCTCACGGCGGTCTCTCCGTAGGGTCCGCCGTGCGGACCGTCTTCGATTCGTTGTCTACCGGTGGATGGTCCGGCACGGCGGACCCTGCAAGACGAAAATCAATCCGGCCGTTCGTTCCCTTCCACCCGCGTCCGCAGCAACTCCATCCCGATCAGCATCACGAACGAGACCCCGGCCAGGACGACGCTCGCGGCGTAGGCGCCTTCGGTGTGGAAGCTCTCGATCGCGTCGTGGACGTACAACGTCGCCGTCTGGGTCCGGCCGAGGATGTTCCCGGAGACCACAAGCAAAGCGCCGAACTCGCCGATGGCACGCGCCACGGTCAGCGTCACGCCGTAAGCCAGGCCCCAGCGGATCGACGGCAGCGTGACTCTCCAGAACGTGTACCACTTCCCTGCGCCGAGTGTGTAGGCCACCTCATCCTGATCAATCCCGAACTCGCGGAGCACCGGCACAACTTCACGAACGACGAACGGCAACGTCACGAAAATGGTCGCAAGCGCCATCCCCGGCCAGGCATAAACGACCCGGATGCCGGCCGCCTCCAGCCAGCGGCCGATCCAGCCGTTCGGTCCGTAGACGATCACGAGCATCAACCCGGCGATGATCGGCGAGACGGCGAACGGCAGGTCGACCAGCCCGTCGACCAGAGTCTTTCCCCAGAAGCGTTGGCGGACCAGGACGACCGCGAATGCCAGTCCGAAGACCGTGTTCACGACGGTCGCCACCAGAGTGATACCCAGCGTCAGGCGGAACGCCGCCATGGCATCCGCGGACGTCACCGCGTTCCAGAATGGGCCGAAGCCCCCCGAGAACGCCCCTTTCACCAGGGCGAAGGTGGGCACCAGGATCAGGACGCCGAACCAGATGAGCACGGCGGCCGTCAGCAGGAACCGGCCGATCGAACGCCGGGTGGAGGGCGGCGGAGCGACTGTGGGCCGGGCTTCAACATCAAGCGCCATGAGAGTGCTCCCCGCCCCGAGTCTGGAGCCGGTTCAAGACCACGAGCACCCCGAGCGAGCACGCCAGCAGAACGACCGAGACCACCATCGCGCCGTGGGGTTTGCCGCTCTCGATCTCGCCGAAGATGTACATCGGCCCGGTCTTGGTTTCGAGCGGACGGTTGCCGGCGACCATCACGACGCTGCCGAACTCGCCGAGGGCCCTGCTAAACGACAGGGCGGTTCCGGTGAGGATCGCCGGCCAGAGGGTCGGCAGGATCACCCGTCGGAACGTCGTGAACGGGCTCGCGCCAAGGGTCGTCGCGGCTTCCTCCTCGGCGCGGTCCATTTCGATCAGGACAGGCTGCACACTGCGAACCACGAACGGGTAAGTGACGAAGAGCAACGCCAGAACGATCCCCGGCTTCTGATAGATCACGTCCCAGCCGTGCCGGGCAAGGAACGCACCGAGGACGCTCGTGGGGCCGTAAAGCGCCACCAGCATCAGCCCCGTGACGACCGTGGGCACCGCGAACGGGAGATCGATCAACGCATTCACGACCCCTTTTCCCGGGAACGGGTAACGCACCAGCACCCACGCCGTCGCCGTGCCCGCGATGGCGTTGATCACGACCATGATCCCCGCGGTGACGAACGTGATCATCAAGGCATGCTTCGCGAACGGGTCGTTGATCGCCTTCCAGAACGCCGCGAATCCGGGCTCGGCCGACTCGTAACCCAGCGCCGCCAGGGGGAGCAATACCATCACGCTGAGGTACGACAGGCTCGCCGCGCGGATCAGCTTTCCTCCCGGTGTCTTTTTACCGGCCATGTTCAACGCCCTTTCGCCACGCGCTTGTCGGTAAACAGGGCGTCCCAGATCCCGCCCGGGTCGTACACTTTCTTCGTCACCGCGGGCCAGCCTCCGAGCTTCGCCATGGTGAACATGTTCGGCGGCAAAGGGCGGGTATCACGCTTCGGGTCGAGCGGCCGGAATCCGTACGCGACCATGATCTTCTGCGCCTCGTCGCCGCGGAGGAACGCAACGAACGCCTCGGCGACCGCGCGGTTCTCGTGGCGCTTCACCGAGGAGTCGACCACAGCCGCGGGGCCCTCGATCAGCAGGGTCGCCGGGGGCACGATGAACGGCGTGTCCTCGCCGGTAAGCTTGCTCTGGAGCAGCAGTTCGTTCTCGTAAGTCACAATCGCGTCGCCGGTGCCGCGTTCGAAGGTCGCCATGCTCTGTCTTCCCGACGAATCCATGTTCACGACCTGATTCTGGACCCTTCGGAGCAAACCCTCATCGCCGCTCAACAATCCCGCGCCCCAAATCGCGTTGATGTTCCAGCGCGCGCCTCCGGAGGTCTTCGGGTCGGGGTAGAGGACGCCGACGTCGGGCCTCGCGAGATCGTTCCAGTCGACGATCCCCTTCGGGTTTCCCTTTCGGACCCCGATCACGACCAGGCTTCGTGTGATCATCCCCCGATGAGGACCATCGCTCCAATTTTTGTCGACCAACCCCGCCTTCACAAGCCTGGCGACGTCGCTTTCGAGCGAGAGCACGGCGACGTCGGCGTCGAACCCCGCGGCGATGGCGCGACTCTGGGCACCTGAGCCGTTGTACGACTCTTCGAACCGGATCGTCCGGCCCGTCTTTTCCTTCCAGGCCTTCGAGAACGCCGGCAGGACGGCCTCGTGGAAGGCTTCCCGGACGACCGAATAGGCACCGATCGTGAG
>JAYUFP010000306.1:0-1980 GCA_043738665.1 Isosphaeraceae bacterium | reverse complement strand
GACGGGGGCCTTGCCATCGACCTCAGCGGCGAACGGGAAGTGGTTGTGGTTGTTCCCGTAGAGCCAGAGCGCCTTGCCAAGTTGCTGAAGGTTGTAGGTACACGACGCTTGGTCAAGACGTTCCCGCGACCTCGACACCGCGGGGAGGAGCGTGAGAACCCCGGCGAGAAAAATCCCTGCGGCGACCGCGACATCCGACCAGCGAAAAGGCACCTTTGACGGGACGAAGTCGAGGATCGTGCGCTGGCGTCGGGCGCTCTCGGTGACGAACTTCAGGGTTCGGTCTGAGAGACCCGCGGCGGGAGCGAAAACGTCCCCGTCGTCGAGGAGTTGATGAATCGCCCGCGAAAGACGGTCGAACCTCTCGGCGGCCGCGGGGTCTGCCGAGAGTTCGCGATCGAACCGGTCGTGATCTTCCGACTGTCCGATGGCGTGATCAAGCAGGTCGTTGGCGTTCATGGCGTCTTCACTCACTCCCGTCCTGGTTATCCGACTTGGCCATCTGCTGGAGTTTCGCCAGCGCGGCGTGGAGCCGGGATTTCACGGTTCCGACGGGGATTTTCAGAATGTCCGCAATTTCACGGTATTTGAGATCCTGGTGGTAGGCGAGAATCAGGGTCTGCCGCAGAGTCTCCGGAAGCCTGGCCACACTGTCGCGAACCCACCGCTTCCGTTCTTCCCCTTCGAGTTCCCCGAGCGGCCCCTCGTTGTCTCCGACAAGCAGATCCACAAGACTTCCGGCGTCCGACTCCCCCCCCTGCCCGGCCATTTTCTGGTCGAGGCTGATGGTCGGATGTCGGCCCGCCTTTCGGAGTGCGTCGACGGCCTGATGCGTCGCGATCGAGTAAATCCAGGGACGAACGGGACGACCGTCTTCATAAAGCGCCCGCTTCAGGTGGACCTGAAGAAACGTGTTCTGAAAGACGTCCTCGGCAAGTGCGGGGTCGCCCGTGTAACGGGCGAGGTAGCGGTAAAGCTCGTGTTCGTAACGGTGGATCAAGGCGTTGAAGTCATCGGCGCGACCCTGGTCGCGATACCGGCTTAACAGCGTCTCGTCGGAGACCCCAACGAGATCGTCTGTCACGCCGGAACCGAGAGTCTTCATCATGACTTACGCACCGCCGAGACGAGGAGTTCGGAACCAAATCGAAAAAAACTGAGAAATGCCGGAATGGGCGAAGAGAAAAAGAAACGTTTTCACGGAAGTTGCCGAATCGTAAGTCTAAACGATCGGAGGGAACCGTCAAGCGGTTGGAATTGGAAGTGAGGATGGCGGCTGGCGGATTCCGGATCGCGGATCGCGGATTCCGGATGACGGATGACGGATTCCGAATTGTTGATCCGGCATCCGCCATTCTCCATCCGCCATTCTCAGCGTATCCACCGCATTCTTTCCAGGGAAGGCCGCGCGGGGATGCGAACGTCTCGCAACCGCGGATGGCTTCCGACCTTGATCTTGGGGCCGAACGGGGTCAGGTGGGGCCAGTAGACGCAGAAGGCTTTGCCGATTAAGAGCATCTCCGGGACCTCCCAGGTTTCGCGCCCGGAGTCGTCCCAGCCCTTCGACGGCGAACCCGGCACTTTCTGGTCGTCGCGATTCCAATCGCGCCCGTCTCGGCTCCACGGGCTGTTGTCGCCGAGCATCATGTAATGACCCGGACGGATCTCGAAGTCCTTCGGGGCGATGTCGGCGAATTCCGAGAAACGGCTCGGATCGGCGAGCCAGTCGAAGGTCGCCACGGGATCAAACGCGTACGGATGGACCTTGTCGTCGAAGTGCGAGAGGTCGGCCTGAGACGGGGTCCGGGTGTAGTAGATGTCGCGCTTGATCACCAAGCCGCCGACCGAGACCTCGGCCCCGCGCGTCGCGACGCCGACCGGCTGAAGGTCCTCGGCCGTAGGGCAAATCGCCTCTCCGGGGACGTAGCTCACCCCTTCTCCGCAGGGTAGTCGGCCGTCGATCTTCAAGGTCAGGCGGTC
>JAYUFP010000305.1:0-6291 GCA_043738665.1 Isosphaeraceae bacterium | reverse complement strand
ACCGTTGAGCCCGCGAGGACGAAGTTTCCTTCGCGCTTTCGGGAGACTCCGTCGAGCCCACGAACCCCGCGTTCATCGACCACGCCCTCGCCTCTCACGACCCTGCCGTCGGCCGGGATGACCTCGCCGCCGCGGATGACGAGGCGGTCGCCTCGACGGACGTTTTCGAGGGGGACGTACGTTTCTTCACCGGCGTCGGAAGTCCGTCGCGTGAGGGCCGGGATTCCGGCGAAATCTTCCAGCATCACCTGCCGTTCGGCCGCGATCTCGTTCCGCTGTCGCCTCCGCCAGTAACGGAACATCCAGGCCATCGCGGCGGACGCGAGGAACTGGCCGGAGGCGAGCGTGCCGAGAAGGATCGTCGAATGAAGCACTGGCAAACCCAGTTCCCTCCGACGGATCTGGGCCGAGGCGTCGCGTAGCGTCCCGAGATTCGTGCCGACGAGCATCAACGTGCTGACCGGCATGAGAAAGGGGAACGCGAAATCGGTCAGCGCGGCGACGCCGAGCGTGGTGTCGGCGGTCTCGAAACGGACCGTCTCGGGTAACGGCATCGGGGCATGCGCGGTCGGGGGCGGCTCGATCGCCGCCTCGGCGACCCTGAGCAGGGCGCGCAGGTCCGTCAAGTCGGGGCGGAAACTCACCCAGAGGCTGGACGTCCAAGACTCAAAGCCGACGTCTTGGACCCCGGGGAATCCGGCCAGAACTTTCTCGACGCGTCTCGCGACGACTCGATCGTTTCGCAACGTGTCGCGGCGGAGCTGGAGACGTCCCTCGCCCCGGACTCGAACCTGCCAGGTCGTGAGCATGTCACCAAGTCGGTGGATCGTGACGCGATCGCCGTGTCGGCCGGACGGCAGGGCGTCGGCGGGCAGGGGGGGAAACCGGCCTTTGAGGGCCTCCATGAGTGAGCGGGCGTCGTATCCGGAGGCGCTCGACAGGCGGACGGTCGCCGTTTCCCCGCGGGTGTCGATCGCCGCCGAATCGACGGCGGGTATCGAAAAGACCCTGCGCAAGAACAGCTCGCGTTCGGACTGGCGAGCCGCGCCGAAAAGTGCCGCGGCCCGGATTCGAACGACCCCGCCGCGGTCGATGGTGACCGTGGGCTGGGGTTCCGAATTTGGCTGCGGGGCCGTGGTCATCGTCGTTCGCCTCGGACGGTTCGCGTCAGATCCGGGTTCCGGGGACGTAGGGAATCAATTCGCCGCGCGCGACCATGGCTTCGAGTGTGGCGGCGACCTTGCTGTCGTTCTTGTCGAAGACGTTGAAGACCTCGCGAAGCTGCGAGCGGCGGTGCTCGACCTCGTAGCCGAAATACGCCAGCGCGAGAACTCCGGCCAGGGCGGGTAGGATCGGGATTTCCTCGACTTCGAACATGCGGAAACTCCTGACTCGTTTAGAGCAGCTCCAGAGTGGCTTCCCGGAAAATCTTGACCATGCCGTCGAGCCCCTCGCGGTGGAGTTCTTTGCGGATCTCGGCGTCAAGGTGGACGGCCCTGCGGTTCATCGCCACGAACCGGACGAACTCCTGGAGCCTCGAAAGCGCCTGCTCGGGGTTCTTGATCAACCCGAGATTGAGGCGGAACCCCCGGTAGCGCGACGACTGGTGTTCCTTGGCCACGTATCGGTCGTAGACGACGATGACCGGGTCGTGGCCGATCGTTTCGGGGGCGTTCTTGAGGACCTCGATCGACTGTTGCCGGGTCAAGATATAAAGCGTGTCTTGAATGTTGTGTTCGTAAAGGGTCGCGAGCCGGTCGCGGACCACCGCGGCGACCCGGGTATTCCAGCCCGAATCGATCAGGAAGATGTCGAACCGTTTCGCGGACGGGTCCGGGGGCTCTTCATGGTAATGGGCACGCAGACTGTGGTGGTGTTCGTGGCTCACGTCGGCACTCGCGGATTCGGCAAAAAAGGAAATGAACGCCCGTGAAAAGCCTCGATCATAGCCGCAGGTCGTCGGCCACCGAACTGATCAGGCCGACGACTTGTTTGCGATTCTTCTCGGTCGCGAGCATCTTGGCCGTGAAGGAGAGCTCGGCGTCGACCACCATCCGGTCGTTCACGAAATGGATCAGGAAACTGACCCATTTCGACCCGATCGTGATCGACGATTGCGTCTTGTTCCACGAGAAATCGACGGGGATCGGGATCTCGTGACGGCGACGGTGGAACTCGGCCTCGATCTCTTGCCGGGCCTGGTCGTCGAACTCACGGGTCAACGGGCGTTCATACAGCCGCTCTCTCGAAGCCATGATGGGGTCTCTGATGATTGATAGGGGTGCGACTCTCCGTCGCGAGCCGGAGTTCCATCGTGTGCCGACGTTCCGCCTCGATCCGCGAAACCTTGCGGAGCGGAAGCATGCCGTTGGCCAGCGCCCCGAGCGCGGCGACGTTGTTGGTCAGGACCGACGCCATGATCCCGAAACCCATGGTAAACACGCCGATGATGCAGGCGATGTTCGGGGCGAGGATCATGTGCCAGCTTCGCTTCACGTTGCGTTCCATGTCGAGGGCGATGTCGCGGAGTTCGCAGATTTTCGACAAACCTTCTTCGAGGAAAACAATGTGCGCCGTGTCGGTCGCGATCGTCGATGCGCCCCGCAACGAGATCGATACGTTCGCCTTTTTGAGCGCGATCGAGTCGTTGATCCCGTCGCCGACGAAGCAGACCTTGCGGCCTTCGCTCTGGAGTTTGGCGACGTGGTCGGCCTTGTCGGCCGGCAAGACCCCGGCGAAGTAGCGGTCCATGCCCAGTTCCTCGGCGAGCTTACGTGTCGGCGCTTCGTGGTCTCCCGAGATGATCGCGAGGTGCTTGATCCCTCGGGCTCGCAAGCCCGCGACGATCTCCTTGACCTCCGGACGCACCGCCGCGCGGAGCTCGATCGCCCCTCCGAGCACGTCGTCCACGGCGATCATCACCATCGTGAAGCCTTCGCGATGCGCCTCGTCGAGAGCCGCTTTCGCCACGTCGGGGATGGCGAACCCTTCGGTCTCGATGAAGCGTTTACTGCCGACTCGCACCGTGTGACCGGAGACATGCACGGTGATCCCGTAGCCTACTTTGTACTGGGTGTCGTCGGTGACCGGTGGTTCGAGGCCGAGTTCTTCGGCTTTGTGCAAGATCGCCTTGGCGATCGGGTGATGGAACTTGCGCTCGGCGGCGGCGGCGTAAGTGAGGATCTGGGCCTCGGTGAACCCTTCGCAGGCGATGATCCGGCCGACCTCGGGGCGTTCGCGGGTCAGCGTTCCCGTCTTGTCGAACAACACGGTGTCGATCTCGGTCATGAGTTCGAGCGCCCGCCCGTCCTTCACAAGAATGCCCTTGTTGGCACAAAGTGCCAGCGTGCTGAGCATCGCCAGCGGCGCGGCCATCCGGATGCCGGTGCCGAAGTCACTGTTCAACACGGCGACCGCGCCCGCGGGGCCGAGCGTGGCCATGCCGATCCCCCCCAGGGCGAGGGTCGGGATCACGGCCCTGTCCGCGAGTTTCTCGCCGCGGTTCTGAGCGTTCAGCTTGTACCCGGCGGTGTCCGTGAGAATCTGGCTGATCTTCGCGGAGGCCGTTTCGCCGCCTGCCTTTTCGACCGAGACATACGCTTTGCCCGCGACCATGATCGTCGATGCGAAGACGCGGTCACCGACGCCTTTTTCCGCGGGGGTCGATTCGCCGGTCAACGCGTGCTGGTCGATCATGGCCATTCCCTCGACCACCACGCCGTCGACCGGGACGACCTCGCCGGTGCTGACGACGATGATGTCGCCCTGGCTCAGCTTGTCCATCGACACCTGCACCTCGGCGCCATCCTTAAAGAGCCAGACGAACCGGGGCTGTTTGCCGAACGCGTTGAGCAGGAGCTTTTTCGAGTCATCCTCGGTCCGCTTCACGAGCATCCGCCCGAAGCTCAGGCACCAACAAAGCACAGCGCCCGGGAAGATCGCCATCGTTCCCAGACAGCCGACCACCACGACCGCGTCGAGCACGTCGACTCCGAGTCGTTTCTCATCAAACAGCGTGACTTTCGCTTCCTTGAAGGTCGGGATCGACGTATAGGCGAAGATCGCCGCCGCGACCGGCAATAACCCCGGCACCGCGAACTGCGCCACGGCCGAGAACGGCACCGAGGCCGTGCAGATCGGCAGATGGAGGTCGAGTTTGTCGAGCTTGGTCGGGTGCTCGGCACTGGTCAGGATGCCGTCGAGGATCTCGAAAATCTGGGCCTTACTCAGCAGCCGCGGCTCGTAGTCGATGGTGAGTGTCGATGTCAGCGGATTGGTCTTGAAGCGGTCGACCCCGAGGATGCCCATCAACTCGCGTTCCACCGCCTGACAGAGTTCGCGCTTGCGATAGAGCACCGGGTTCTTGAGTTTGAGCCGACCCGGTTGTTCGCGAAGGACTCGCCAGCCGGTAACGACCTCGTCTTGCCGGTAATAGCGGAGCACCCCCTTGCGGTCGCGGGCCGATTTGGGATCGGCGATGGAGGGAATCGGCGCTTCCTTGGTCGTGGGAGTGTGCGGGGCGGGGGGCAGTTGATGGGAGCCGTCGCGGGATTCGGCGGCGTGACCGTTGAATGAAGGCGCAGGGGTTTCCGACCGCGGCCTCTCGGAAGATCCAGTGAGTCCTCGGAGACTTTCGGCGATCCGCTTCACGACATCGCCGAGCGATCGCTTTTTCGTGCTGACGCGGAGATCGGCGCGTGACGCATCCCCCCCCTGGATGGAGACGTCGGTGACATCCTCTTGCTCGAAGACCCGTTCGAGGAACGTCCGGCAGGTCGGGTTCTCAGGGTCACTGAAGAGTGTCCGGCTGACGAGCCGGATCAGACCCTGTTCGGGGAATGAAACCGCGATGTCCATCGTGAGCGCATCCTGGTGTGGGGTCGTGTCTCGGTGTCGCGGAGACCGTGAGGGATTTGGGGGGATGCGGTCCGGGTTGTGAATGGAACGGTCACGCGGCGTTATTTTTCGCGGTTTCCGCGGCGGCGTCGCCGGCCATGCGGATGGTCGCGTCCCGCATCGTCTCGGCGCCGGCGGCTGCGTCACGGGCCGCATGATTGAACGCATCAGTCATGATCGTGGCGGCGGTTCCGAGGACGGGGGCCAGCTTCTCCTTGATCTTCGGATATTTGGCATAGCCGACAGCGCCTGCGGCAAGCCCAGCGCAAAAGCAGCCGAATTGGGTTCGCGTCATGAGCCGCCCGCCTTGGTCGTCGGGAAGATGATCGATCCGGAGTCAAGCTCCTCCGCCCAGAGCACCGCTTTAAGATCGAAAGCCGAGACACGGTCGCTTGACGGGAAACCTTGTTACGTTGGCGACCTTGAGATGGTTGCAACGTTTTGAACGATTCTTCCCGAATAGGGGCTGCAAAACCTGGCAAATCATTGACTTCAGGGGGCCGAGAGTGCCGGGTTTTTGGGATTTCCCGCTCGAGTCTCCCTTGCCAGGTCCATTGCGGCCGCGGTGCCGTCGATGAAACCGTGGAAAAACGGGTTGTCGCGCGGGATCGTTTTCGCCACCAGGTACGAGGGGAAGACGACACCGTAGGAAATTCCGTAGGCCGTGCCGTACGCACAGGTCCGCAGAAACTGCGAGGCGACCGGGAAGAATTTGGCGGCCGCTTCGCGCGCGTCGGCCGCGCCGGATCTTGCCGCGTGGACAACCGAATTGAAACCGGTTGACCCGGGAGTGCCCGATTCCGGATGGAGAACGATCGTGTCGTTCATCTCGACCCCTTCGCCAATGTCGACCACAACGGTCCGAATCAAGATCTTTCCAAAGTACCCAGATTATCCACCATGCGATGGCATTCTTCAATCCTTTTCAATCGAATCGTGACAATCGCTCTGCTCAGGAGGCGTCGCGCAATGTCAAGAATTTCTCGAATCTGGATTGACTCCCGTTTGCTAATGCGGACCATGTCACGGGTTACACCAAGACATGGTCCGCATTTCTCGAATCCCGCCACGGTTTTTCTAGACTGAGTTCACCGCCAAAACGGCTTCTCAAAGCTTTTAAGGGGCGAGAGCTGCTGCACGAGTCGATTCGGCGACCGGCTCACCGATCGCGAGGTGACGGGGTTTTCCGTTGGCCGGCAAGAGGAGCACTTCGGCGGCGTGCCCTTGACGGTCGCCGACCGGCATGACGCAGCGCCACGTCGCCTCGGCGCTGAGGCCCGCGAACAGGACGACCGAGTGCCGTGGGTCGTCGGGGTTCGGTCCCGCGGCGATCACGGCGGACCGGGCGTTGCCATAGGTCTCCTTGCGGATGCTGAAGGACCCGTTGCCGAACTT
>JAYUFP010000304.1:0-1992 GCA_043738665.1 Isosphaeraceae bacterium | reverse complement strand
TACATGTACGGGCACCCGGGCAAAAAGTTGCTCTTCATGGGAGATGAGATCGCGCAGTGGCGCGAGTGGAACCACGACTCGAGCCTCGACTGGCACCTGATGAACTGGGGCGATCACCAGGGGGTCTTCAAGCTCGTCTGCGACCTGAACGACATCTACCGCAAGGAGCCGGCGCTCCACCAGGTCGACTTCGAGTGGCAAGGCTTCGAGTGGCTGGAGCTTCACGACTGGGAGAACAGCGTCCTCTCGTTCCTCCGTCGCGGCAGGGATTCCGCGGAGGCCGTGGTCGTCATCTGCAACTTCACGCCGGTCCCCCGCTACGACTATCGAGTCGGCGTCCCCGTGGGAGGATACTACCGGGAGATCCTCAACTCCGACGCCGGCCATTACGGCGGCTCGAACCTGGGCAATGAGGGCGGAGTCTGGGCACATCCCGAACACTATGCCGGAAGGTCGCACCATATCTGCGTGAAGGTGCCGCCGCTGGGGGTGGTGTACTTGAAGGTGCCGAAGGTTTCGTGAGAAGGTTTTTCGTCGTCGCCCGTCTGCGCGCTAATGACCGGTTTCGTAGGGTCCGCGATTGCGGACCATCTTCGGGCGTCGATGCGAGATGACCCTGGTCCGCAATAGCCGACCCTACGATTCAAATAATCTTCGTTGATCGAACAACGGAGAGAACTCCGTGTCGGGCTCCGGGGCTGGCGCGATCAATCCCAGGTGAAGGTACGCGCCGGAGGTGGCGCGGCGACCTCGCGGGGTTCTTACGATGTAGTGGCGTCGGAGCAGGTACGGCTCCACTTCGTCGGTGAGCGTGTCCACCGCGATGTTCATCGTCGCGGCGATCGCTTCGGCCCCGGTCGGTCCGCCCTTGAAGACATTCACCAGGGTTTCGAGATAACGACGGTCCTGCCGGTCCATGCCTTCGCCGTCGATCTCCTGCATGTCGAGCGCGTCACGGGCGATCGCCAATGTAATGTGGCCGTCGGCGCGGGCGGTGGCGTAGTCTCGAACCCATCGCAAGCGGGCGTTCGCAAGCCTTGGAGTTCCGCGGCTCCGCTTCGCCAGTTCGGTCGCGGCTTCCGGCGTGACCGTCGTGCGGAGTTTCGACGCGTTGATTCCGACGATCTTGGTCAGGTCATCAACGTCGTAGAATTCGAGGTGCTCGTGCATCTGGAATCGGTCGCGGAGCGGGCCCGAGAGCATTCCGCTTCGTGTCGTCGCGCCGATGATCGTGAACTTCTTCAACGGGAGGTTGATCGTCCTCGCCGACATCCCTTCGCCGAGCACGACGTCAACCCGGAAGTCTTCCATCACCGGGTAAATGAATTCCTCGACGGTCTTCGGCATCCGATGGATCTCGTCGATGAAGAGGATCGAGCCTTCCGACGCGTTCGTCAGATACGGCATCACGTCCATCTTCTTGTCGAGCGCCGGACCACTCGTCATGTTGAGCTCGACGCCGAGCTCGTTATGAAGGACGGTCGCAAACGTTGTCTTGCCCAGACCCGGCGGGCCGTCGAAGAGGATGTGCGGCAAGGGCTCATTGCGCTTGCGAGACGCCGCGAGCGCCACCGCGAGGCGTTCGGCGACCTTGCGCTGGCCGATGACTTCGTCGAGCTTTTGCGGACGGAGTTTCTCGTCGGCGTCGATGACCGGGCGAGGTTCGTCGCGGTCGATACGCTTGCTCGGCTCGTCGGGCGTTTCTCCTTGACCCCCTTTGATGATCGCTTCACGGCCCATGGCGTTAAATCCCTTATAAGAGGAAGAAGCCCGACGGAGGCGAACGTCGTAACGGGGCTCAGCGGTTCTGCTGATAGATCGCATCGATCATGTCGGCGACGCTCTTGAATTTTTTTTTGCCCATCAGCACCTGGTCGATCGCCTGCCTCGCCTGGGTTTCGCTGTGGCCGACTGAGAGGAGCGCCGCGAAGGTGTCGCGGATCACGTCGGGTTCGGCGTTCTCCGTCTGGCCGTTGGTCTCGGGGGGGCTCG
>JAYUFP010000303.1:0-6302 GCA_043738665.1 Isosphaeraceae bacterium | reverse complement strand
TCGAAGCGGGACCAAGCTCCCGCACTCCAAAGACCCGAAAGTCGGGAGAAAGCGCCCGGCCTGGTCGTTAATCGTTCGCTGAGTTCATCCGCCGCAATCCGTTGGCGCACCCCGGGGTTATCCCGCACAGAGAGAATAATCAGGGCGTCGGGGTAAGCGTCGGTCAGTTCCCGCCAGAAGATCGATGAGGGCCAGTCGGTCGCGGCCACGAAGCCGTCGAACAACGCGTCTCAGTCGGCAACGCCGCCCGCCAGGGCCTTGTCCCAGCCTTCGCCGAGGTCGAACGGGTGACTCGGGATGGCCGACATGTGATGGCAACGCCCGCCGAGGTGGTGTTCAAGGGCCTTCCTCAGCGAGCTTGTCCCGGTGCGAGGGAGGCCGGCACCCACGACGCGAAGACTCATGGCACGAACGCTCCGACGGGTGGACATACAGCAACTACGCCACCACGTCTTACCGGTCTGCCGCCTTCAATAACTCTCCGCGCAAATGATTTCGCCGCCGGTGCGCGTGAGAATCGCGCGGAGGGCTTTCGGGGTGATCGAATTCTTCAGGAACCGGACGGAGTCGTCCGCGAACACGGCGTTGAGGCCATTATTGTGGTATCCGTGATGGCTGCCGAGACCCCCGAGAGTGAGGGCCATGTTGAACGGTTGGTCTTCGGGCTTGGTCCAGGGGATTCCGCGGCGCGTCTCGGCGACGAGGACCGTGTTATCGAGCACGTCGGTGACATCCTCAAACTTCAACGGCTTGAAATCCGGCGTGAAGGCCGTTTCGAGGCCGACGACGGCCACATAGCCGGTCATTCCGGGTTTCAATGTGTCATCACTGGAGAACTCGTAGATAACCGGCATTTCGCTCAGCAACGAGAGGTTATGCGGGCTGTCCCAGGGCTCGTCGAGATGAAACTTGGCATAACGAGACTGACATTCCAATAAGGGCGGAATGGCGACCCGCCAGCTCAACAGCGGCTTGCCGTTTTCATCCGTGCTCGCGGCGGCGGGCAGGCTGCCGTGGATGTCGTGGTAGTTGACCATGGCGAGACCGATCTGCTTGAGGTTGCCGATGTATTGAGAGCGTCGGGCAGA
This sequence comes from Isosphaeraceae bacterium, assembly GCA_043738665.1. Lineage (GTDB taxonomy): Bacteria > Planctomycetota > Planctomycetia > Isosphaerales > Isosphaeraceae > JAYUFP01. Next base: position 5,214 of record JAYUFP010000303.1, on the reverse strand, counting down.
CTCGCGGGCCGAGCGCATCGCGGGCATGAGGAGGGCGACGGTGAAGAAACAACCGAACACCCCAAGGATGATCCCGGCGACCGCCACCCGCTTGCCGCCGAGCCTGGCCTCGCTCCGTCCGAATGGCCAAAGACCGAAGGGAGACCGAGGGATCTGGGCAAGATCGCGGTCTCATTTCTTGGTCATTGGCCATCGGGCATGGGGCATCCCGAGAACTCCACGTCGAAAATGAAACCGCCCTGCGTTTTGATTAAGCTTTTTCGTTTTTGATGGACCGAGATGACCGATGATCAATGGCCGGCTCATGATGGATTCCGAGGTGGTGGTCAAAGGGAGGGACATGGGTGCCACGGGATGTACTCAACCCGCGCGCTGTAAACGTCGGATGGCGCACGGGTTGAGTACATCCCGCGGCACCCGGTAAAGACCTTCGTCTCGGCGGATTTGAGGCACCACCCCTGAATCCATTATGAGCCATCTTGAATTCCCGAAACGGGCGCGGAGACGGTCTTCGCACCCCAGTCCCTCTTTTTTTTCGGAGTGGAGATTCCCATGCCCCTGATCATTGGTGTCGGCGTCGTGGTCCTCGTCGTCGCCGCACTGGCGGCCTACATCGCGACGCGCCCTTCGGACTTCCGCGTCGAGCGGAGCGCCCAGATCGACGCCTCTCGCGAGGTCGTGTTTCCGATCATCAATGACCTTCACCAGTGGGACAAATGGTCCCCCTACGACAAGCGCGACCCGAACATGACCAAAACCTACGAGGGCGCCGATTCCGGCCCCGGGGCAGCCTACGCGTGGAACGGGAACGGCCAGGTCGGGTCGGGCCGGATGACGATCGTCGAGAGCAAGCCCGGCGAACTCGTTCGCATGAAGCTCGAATTCTTCAGGCCGTTCAAGGGCACCAACGAGGTGAATTTCAAGCTCGCGCCCTCCGGCGGCGGAACCCGGGTGAGCTGGATCATGGACGGAAAATATAGCGTCATCTCGAAGGCGATGTCGCTCGTCATGAACATGGACAAGATGATCGGGAACGACTTCGAGCAAGGGCTCGCCAACCTCAACTGCGTCGTCCAGGGGAAACCCGTCGAGGACCGTGCGACCTGCGCCGTGACGGCCTGAATTTTCGTGACCCCAATCCCATAGGATACCGATCATGAGGGCAAGACGCCCCTCACCTTGACCGAAGTCCCCGTCAACGCGACGGACCTCGAACGCAAGACGTTTGAAGAAGGCCGCGAATCGATGCGGAAGGGATTCGGCGGGATCTTCGAACAGCTCGTCGAATACCTGGGGAACGCCTGACGCACAACCGCGAAAGACACCCCCGAGGCCGCGGACCCGGACCATCCGGCCGGGACCCGGCTCGGGGATTTTCGATGACGCCGACACGGTTCGCACCTTTCTTCACGACGCCCCGTTTTTCGGGATAGAGACAAAAGGATCTTGAAGTCCACAATCACTCTGGTAGACTGACGGGGGTCGGGAATCGTCGGGATTTCCCCGAGTGGGGAGGAGAGAGCGATGTCAATCGATCGGTGTTGCCGGCTTCTGGGGTGGGTCTTGGGGTTGGCGGTCGCGGCCTGCGGCGGGACCGCGCTGGCGGAGTTGCCGATTGAGCGCGAGCCGATCAATTACTTCTCCGCGAAGGCGACTGACCCGATCGCGCGGCTTCAAGAGAGGATCGACCGGGCTGAGGTGGTCCTGGCTCATGAGGAAGAGCGGGGCTACTTGAAGTCGGTCCTGAAGACGTTGAATGTCCCCGAGTCGTCACAGTCGCTGGTCTTCTCCAAGACGAGTTTTCAGCACACGAGGATCGCCCCGCGGACGCCTCGGGCGCTCTACTTCAACGACGACGTCTATGTCGGCTTCGTCCGTGCCGGCGATGTGCTTGAGTTCGCCTCGATCGACCCCCGGCTCGGGACTGTTTTCTATCTGCTGGATCAGGCGAAGGCCGATAAGCCCGTGTTCCAGCGTGCCACGCACGACTGCCTTCAGTGCCACCATTCGACCAAGACGGAGGAGGTCCCCGGGGTCCTGGTCCGCTCACTTTTTCCGAACCGGGTGGGGACTCCCGTCTTCAGTGCGGGGTCATTCGTGACCACGCATGAGAGCCCGATGAAGGAGCGTTGGGGAGGGTGGTATGTCACCGGCACGCACGGCAGGCAGCGGCACATGGGCAATGTCGTTCTCCAGTCGCAGAACCCCGACCACCTCGACCGCGAGGACGGCGCGAATGTCCTCGACCTCAACGGCCGCGTTGACACGACACCCTACCTGACCCGTCACAGCGATATCGTCGCCTTGATGGTGCTGGAACACCAGACGCAGTTGCATAACCTGATCACCCGGCTCAATTACGAGACCAGGACCGCCCTGTGCCAGGAAGGCGAGATCAACAAGGCGTTCGGGCGTCCCGCGGGGTCGGTGTCGGAAGGGACGGAGCACCGCGTCCGGAGCTACGCCCAGAACCTGGTGAAGTACATGCTGTTCACCGAGGAAGCCCCCCTGACCGACCCGGTTACAGGGACGTCGGGCTTCACCGAAGAGTTCGCGAGCCGCGGCCCCCGCGACCGCAAGGGGCGTTCACTCCGCGATTTCGACCTCCAAAAACGGTTGTTCAAATATCCTTGCAGCTACCTCGTCCACTCCGAAGGGTTCGACGCGCTCCCCGTTACCGCGAAGGACGAGGTCTATCGACAGCTCCGCGAGATCTTGACCGGCGCGAGCAAGGCGCCCGAATACGCGAGGCTCACCGCCGAGGACCGCCTGGCGATCTTCGAGATTCTCATCGACACCAAGCCCGACCTGCCCAAGGCGTGGAAGGACGACCTCGGCGGCGCGGGCGGGATGTCCGCCGGCTCGGGGGGTGACTGAGCGGCTCGTCCACAAGACCGACCCGTCGGAGGTTCGTGATTGAAACCGACCACTGTTCGCGGAATCCTCGGTGTTCGCGCCCCCGCGCGCCGTCAGTCAGTCGAAAAATGCCCTATTTTCCTTCAATAAATCAACACTTTCCAAATTTATCATGATGGAAGGTGAAGATCCCGGCTGCTACACTGGCCGCATTCCGACGAATTGAAACAATTATGTGTGTCGCTTTATTCGTGTCACGCCGCGGGCGTGTGGCCCGGACGAACATCTATTGACGGGGACTTCTTGAAATGGCTCTCAACCACGTAGGCCCGGGCGACGTCGTCAATCTGCTGTCCGTCGGCGACGCGTCGACCGCGGCCAAGACGATCGCGCTGGTAAAGGCAGACGCCTTCGAGGCGATACGCTTGGTGGTCCCCAAGGGTCACGAACTCCCCGAGCACAAGGCGAAAGGGGCGATCACGTTTCAATGCCTGGGAGGGCGGATCGCCTTCACCGCGCGGGGAACGACCCGCGAACTCGTCGCCGGGGATTGGCTCTTCCTTGAAAGCCAGGAACTTCATTCGCTCAAGGGACTTGAAGACTCCTCGGCGCTCCTCACCGTGATTTTTTGAACGCCTCTCTCCCCAACAGGATTCCCATTATGGCCGTCCGCCGCCCCATGATCGTCTCTCCGCTCTGGTTGCAAGGGTCGATCCTGACGTTCGTCATCGGGTTCTCGATCCTCACGTTCTCGGCGATTCGGATCTATCAGGATTGCGCCCCCGTCCCCGAGCGGATCGTGGACGAGACGGGGAACGTGTTGTTCACCAGGGCCCAGATCATGAACGGGCAGGAGCAATTCCTCACCTTCGGCTTGATGCAGTTCGGCACCGTCTACGGGCACGGGGCTTACCTCGGGCCTGACTTCACGGCCGACTATCTGCACCGAATGGCCGTTCACATGAACAAGAAATACGGCGATGACGAAGCGGCCCGGGGGAGGACCCGCCGCGAACTCCAGGCCAACCGCTACGACCCGGAGACCGGAACCCTGGTCTGGACCGCGGGGCAAGTCTCGGCGTTCGAGGAAATCCACGCGCACCTCACCGAGCATGTGTACAATCGTAAGGCGAGCGGCGATGGGCTCAAGCCCGGGATGATCACCGACGCCGAGGACACCCGCGCGATCACGTCGTTCATCGCCTGGACCGCCTGGACGGGCGTGGCGCGTCGGCCCGACAGGACGTATTCCTACACGAACAACTGGCCCCCTGAAGAGCTTGTGGGCAACACGCTCACCGGCGACGCCGTCATGTGGAGCGCCCTGTCACTGGTCACACTCCTGGGCGGCAGTGGCCTGGTCTTGGGCTTTTACGGCAGGCACTCACGGGTCGTCGGCTGGCACGAGAGCGAGGAGCGGCAGATCCGCTTCGTGCCCCCGTCCTCCGTCGCCCTCACCCCCGCGCAGCGCGTGACCGCCTGGTTCTTCCTCGTCGTCGCGGCACTCTTCCTGCTCCAGAATCTGGTCGGAGGCGCGACCGTTCACTACATGGTCGAGACCGGGGGCTTCTTCGGGATCGATCTGCCGAAACTGCTCCCGTACAATCTCACCCGCACCTGGCACCTCCAGCTGGCGATCTTCTTCGTCGCGACGGCCTACCTGGCCGCGGGGATCTTCCTGGCGCCGTTGATCGCCGGCCGCGAGCCGAAGGGGCAGGCGGTGCTCTCGGCGATCCTGCTCGGGGCGCTCGCGATCGTGGTGTTCGGGAGCCTCGGCGGCGAGTTCCTGAGCTACCACAACCTCCTGCCGGTCGGACTGCGGTCCTTCTTCGGGGCGCAAGGGTGGGAATATCTGGAGCTCGGCCGCTTCTGGATGTACTTACTCATTATCGGAATGATCCTCTGGGTCGTGATCGTCTACAGAGGCCTGAAGCCCCGGCTGGACGTCGAGAGCCGCGGCAGCCTCCCCTGGCTCTTTCTCTATAGCTCGCTCTCGATCCCGGCGTTCTACGCGGTCGGCCTGCTGACGCACACTCAGTCCACGTTCGCGATCGGCGACTTCTGGCGGTTCTGGGTCGTCCACCTCTGGGTCGAAGACTTCCTCGAACTGTTCACCACGATGCTCGTGGCCTTGATCTTCGTCTTGATGGGCATCGTCTCGGAGCGGTTCGCCACGCGCCTGATTTACTTCGACGTGATGCTCTATTCGATCGGGGGAGTGGTGGGGACGTTGCACCACTGTTATTTCAGCGGCGGGCCGGCGGTCGAGATGGCACTCGGGGCGTTCTTCTCCGCGGCGGAAGTGATCCCGCTCACCTTGCTGACGGTCGAGGCCTGGTCGTTCCTTCAACTCGGGAC
>JAYUFP010000302.1:0-1993 GCA_043738665.1 Isosphaeraceae bacterium | reverse complement strand
GACCGGCATCTCCTTGACCGTGAAGATCAGGATGTAGCTCTTGCCGCCGGGGTCGCTCTTGTCCTTATCGTAATAAGGGGTGACGTCCGAGAACCACTTGGTTCCCATCAAGCTCTTGATATCGGTATCAATCAGGCGGGCGTCGAGCGGACTGCCGACCTTACTCAAGAGCTTGGCGCGGATTTTCTCGTTGGTGACCGAGACGTTCCCCTCGATCTTGACCTCGGAGATGACGCCGTCGGGAAGGCCGTCCTTCTTACCGGCCCATGCGGGTGCGTCGCCGATCAAGGCGAGGACCAGGGCCAGAGCGAGGGCCAGGGCCGGCGTCGTCGCCCTCGAAGGGACGAGGCGCGGCACGAGGGGCCTCGCCCGTTCCGTCGAACGGCCCGCCGTCGCCTTCCCTGGCGCGGGCGGATTCACCATTTCGCCGCGTGTCATGGGCTATCGTTCCCGAACAGTCCAGGGGGTTTCGTTCCGACGTCGAAACGGCAATCGCCAAGTGTCGACCGGGGGCCAAGCTTGGACCCGGGCGGCCTGCGGCGGTCGCGCTCCGGCGAGAGCGTCGCGGACTTCAAAGGGTGTCGCGCGGGGAGGGCCGATCCGGCCTTTTCCCGGCCCGAGCCGTCGGTTGGAGAACGACTTCGGACGCGGTCCGACCCAATCCTTGGGCACGGTCCGCCATTCGAGGGTGACAGGTACGGGACTTTTAGCCGACTCCCCCGATCCTGGCAAGGCCGGTTCGACGCGATTGTCGGATCGCGCGGGTCGGTTCTTTAATGCGACTTATTTTTAAGCCGACCGGCAGAACTTTTAGCTCGAGGAGAGAGGCTCCGTCACTCGTTCCCACGGTCCCCGTGGGAATGCCGTCCTCGACGCTCCGCGTCGTCCGGCCTTGGCGAAACCCCGCCTCGGAGTGTCCAAGAAGGCATTCCCACCGCGACCGTGAGAACGGCGAAGAAGCCTCGCTTCCTGACAGTCGAACTTAAGAAAACCCTCCCACTCGGCCCCCGCTCAGGTTACGTTGGGGAGCCATGCCGAGGGCTTGCGCCTCGAACGACGACCCCGAACGGACGCCCCCGCGGAGACTGATCGTGATGACTCGCCACAGAATCGGCCGTTGGATGGTTCTGAACCCTCTGCTCTGCCTCACCCTGGCCGCGACCGATGAGAGCGCCAAGGCCCAGAAGCCGGCCGAGCCCGCCGCCCCCTTGTCGTTCACGCTCCGCTCGCGGGTGGCCTCGCCCGACCTCGGAGGTGCCTGCCGGGTCGTCGAAGTCGCGGAGAACTGGGACCCGAAAACCACCGCCATCATCGTCTGCGACATGTGGGATCTCCACCACTGCCTCAACGCCGTCCGCCGCGAGACCGAACTTGCCCCGAGGATGGACCAGGTCCTCAAGAAGGCCCGGGACCTCGGAGTCACCGTCATCCACGCACCCAGCAGTTGCATGGACGCCTACGAAGACCACCCCGCGCGTGCGCGTGCCGTGAAGACGCCCAAGTCGGCGAACCTTCCCGCCGAGATCGGGCAGTGGTGCAAGAAGATCCCGGCCGAGGAGCAGGAGAATTACCCCGTCGATCAGACCGACGGCGGCGAGGACGACGACCTCGCCGAGCACGCCCGTTGGGCCGCCAAGCTCGCCGCGATGGGCCGAAATCCAAAGGCCCCGTGGAAGAGCCAGACCGCCGCGCTCACCATCGACTCCGCGAAGGATTTCATCAGCGATGACGGCAACGAGATCTGGAGCGTTCTGGAAGAGCGCGGGATCGGCAACGTGATCCTTATGGGCGTTCACACCAACATGTGCGTGCTCGGCCGTCCGTTCGGGCTCAGGCAGATGGCCAAGAACGGCAAAAAGGTCGTCTTGATGCGCGACATGACCGACACGATGTACAACCCGCTCAAGGCCCCGTTCGTGAGCCATTTCAGCGGCACGGATCGCGTGATCGACCACGTCGAGCGGTACGTCTGTCCCACGGTGACGAGCGACCA
>JAYUFP010000301.1:0-6307 GCA_043738665.1 Isosphaeraceae bacterium | reverse complement strand
GGGCCGCGTTTCGCTCGAAACTTCGGACGCGTCGGCGGGTCATTCCCGGACCCCTCATCCCTTACCCTCTCCCCGCAAAGCCGGGGCGAGGGCGATCGTCTGAGGATTCTTCCGACTCCGTTCCGCGACCGAAGTCAATCTCCGGATGGATTCCGCGGATACCACGGCTTGCGAACGGCCGGAATGGGATCGCGCGCAACAAAAACTCGCCGATCGAGGCCGACCCTTCCGCATCGTCAACGCTAACGTTTCATGAGCCCAGGCTCGCCTTCCCGTTGTGAACGGCTCATTCAAGGCCGCGCCGAGTCTAGCGCCGAAGGGGCGGCAGAGGTGCCGCCCGCCAAGTGACTCTGTCGCCCCCCGGGGCTGATCGGGATCATAACGTGAGATATGTCCCGGGGCTTTCGCCCTTGGCTATTGACGGTCACCCCTCCGGGGCTGGGAAAAACGGGGGAACAGAATCGCCCGGCTTGACCTCAGTTCATCTCCGGTTCCAGCGGCCCCGCGAGTCCCTGATGATAATAGAGCCTGCCCGGAAGCGTCGGCATGAAGGAACTGGGAACCCACGGGTCCGGGCCGTAGCGGAGTGTCATCCAGAGGCTGAGCCCTTGCCACTGCATGCCGCGGTCGAAGACACCGTCGGCACCTCCGATGATCCAGTCGGCCTGGAGAAAGAGTCCCGGGCCGATGGTGTTGGCGAACGCCGGGACGAGCGTCGTCCGGCTCTTGAAGCTGGTCAACGCGTTTTGCTCGATCGTGAGCGGGTGCAACTTCGCCCCGAGGCGGTGCGTGGCCTTCTTCCAGTCTTCCACCGACGCATACTCGGCGGCGAAATGCGGCTCCCAGAAGGCGATGTGACAGACTCTCCCGATCCCGAAGATCACGACAAGCTCCGCTCCCGCCTTCTTCAAGGCGGCGATCCGCTCGGCGTAATGCGGCAGGCGGTCGGGCGTGGCGAACCAGCGCTGGGATTCGGGGACGGTGCGGTCGCCGAGGGGGCCGTAGAAGGCCGCGAGCATCGCGTTCTGGAACGCGCCGGGGTGGTGCGAGGGGAGCGTGTTGCCGTCGCGGTCGCTCCACTCGTCCATGTTGAAGCCGTGGACGTGGTCGCAGACGACCCCCCACTCCTTCAGGAAGTAGACCGCCCAGCGGTACATCCCCATCGGGCCGACGGGCAAGATCAAGGCGAGCGGCCGGCCTTCGTCGCGGGTTCTGCGGATCGTCCTGGCGATCTCGTGGCCGAGCATCACGTCGAAGTCCTGCACCGAGGCGCAAGGGATCGGCCGGAAGAGCGGGTTCCACCACGGCCTTCGCTCGGTGATCGATTCGGGAGGGTGTGAGGCGCAGGCGTCGATCTTGGCGAGATCCCACCCCTTGGGGAGAAACCCTTCCATCATGGAACCGGCGAACGTCGTGAGCAAATTCATGTCGGTCAACCCTTCCCCTTGCCTCTCCAGAACCTCCTCCAGACGCTATCACGACGCGAAGACCTACGGAAGTGGGTAACCGGCAGGGCGGTTTCATTTTCGACGTGGAGTTCTCGGGATGGTCGATGATCGATGCCCGATGCCCGATGCCCGATGGTCGATGGTCGATGCCCGATGCCCGATGCCCGATGACGGTCGTGACCTACGCAAACTTGAATGTCTGACAATTAGGGACTTTTCGCTACCCGTAAACCGCTCGGATTAATGGACTTGCGGCCTTGAGTCGCGAGATTTCGTCAGTTCGGGCAAACAAGCCGAAAACAAGCGTTTCAAGTTCGCGTAGGTCACGACCCCGATGACCGATGCCCGATGGTCGATGCCCGATGGTCGATGCCCGAAGCCCGATGGTCGATGCCCGATGCCCGATGCCCGATGGTCGATGCCCGATGCCCGATGGTCGATGCCCGATGGTCAATGACCAAATCATGAGACCGCGATCTTCCCCCGATCCCTTAGTTTTCCTTCGGTCATTGATCATCAGGCATCGGGCATCGGGAATGTCGGTCCATTGAAAACGAAACAGCCCTGCGTAACCGACCCGTTGCGCTTTTCCCAGAAATTCATGACAACCCCGCAGACCCCCCAGATTCCCAGTCGCATCGACGTGTATCGTAAACTAAAGTGAGTTGAGGAGACCTGTTTGAAAGATTTCTCGCCTGAGCATCATGTGGAGTCATTGCCGTCCATGGAGAACACCTTCGGACCTGGAGATCGGCCGTCGAAGATCCTGTTGGTGGACGACTCCGAACTTCAACGACATTGGCTCCGCAAGCGACTCGGGTCCGAGCGGACCGAGATCATCGAGGCCGCGGACGGGCTCTCGGGACTGGAAATGTGCCTCACCGAGCGGCCCGACCTGATCCTCCTCGACTTGAACATACCGTATTTCGACGGCTTCGAGATCCTCAGGCGCCTCAAGGACGACCGCCGGACCTTCTCGATCCCCGTGATCGTGGTTTCGGGAGCGACCGCGACGGCCGAGAAGGCACGGGGCCTCGACCTCGGCGCGGTCGATTACGTGACCAAGCCCTTCGACGTGATCGAGTTGAAGGCTCGCATCCGTGTCGCCCTCCGTACCAAGCGAATGCAGGACATGCTCGAAGAGCGCGCCCACGTCGATGGCCTCACCGGCCTTTCGAACCGCCTGGCGCTCGAGGATCGGCTCGCGACCGAGTGGGCCAGGCACCAGCGGCACGGCGGCGCCTTGGCGGTGTGGGTGGCCGATCTCGACCACTTCAAGACCGTGAACGACACTTATGGACATCCTGCCGGCGACGAAGTCCTCCGCCGCGCCTCCGAGATCATCCGGGCCTCCGTGAGAACCACCGACATGACGGCCCGGTTCGGGGGCGAAGAGTTCGTCGTCGTCGCCCCGCACTGCGGGCTCCCCGGCGCCTTCAAGACGGCCGAGCGTTTCCGCGACGGGCTCGCGGCCACCCCGGTGATGGTCGAGGGGGAAGCGATCCGCGTGACGGCCAGCGTCGGAATCGCCTCCTGGCCCGAAGACCCGGCCGATTCCGCCGCCGAACTGCTCGCCATCGCCGACCGCGCCCTTTATCAGGCCAAGGCGGCGGGCCGGAACAACGTCCGACGCCGGGTGCCCGGAGAGTCCTCGCTCAAGTCCGCGACCCGTGAAAATCTTACCCTCGCCGACGCCGACGACGACGTCGCGATCAGTCGATCGTGATGACCACTTTCCCGGAGAGCGTCCCCGCGCCGCCGACTGAATTCTGTTCAAGGAGCCGTTCCGCCTCGATCGCCCGGGACAACGGGAAGACCTTGCCGATGAGGGGCCGGAGCCTCCCCTCGGCCGCCCATTGATTAATATCGTCGGCACAAGGCCGTTGGTCCTCCGGAGAGGCGTTGAACATCGCGAATCCGAGCAACGAGCAGTCGCGAGGGTAGAACGAACCCAGCGGCAGCGCGGGCTTGGCGGTCCTCCCCGCGATCAGGATCATCCGGCCTCGCTTGCGCAACAGGGGTACGGCGACCTCCAGGTTCGGCTCGCGCTGGGTCTCGTACCAGACGTCGATGCCGTCGGGGGAGAACTCGCGGAGCTTGGCGGGGATGTCGTCGGTCTTGTAGTTGAGAGCGAGGTCGGCGCCGAGCGACCGGCAGATGTCGAGCTTCTCGGCGCTCCCTGCCGAAGTCGCGACCCTCGCACCCGCGGCCTTCGCCATCTGGATGACGAAACTGCCGACGCCTCCCGTGCCGCCGGGGACGTAAACGGTCTCGCCCGCCTTCAGGTTCCCGCGCCGGAAGAGGCCGAGGTGCGCCGTGATCCCGGTCAGGGCCATCGCGGCGGCATCCTGGTCGGAGAGTTCTTTCGGGGTCGGGTAGAGCCAGCTCTCGTCGACCGCCGCGAACTCCGAAGCCACGCCTTGGCGGCCGAGCAGTCCCTGGTTCGAACCCCAGACGCGGTCGCCGGGCTTGAGGTGCTTCACGTTCGGCCCGACGGATTCGACCGTCCCGGCGAGGTCGCAGCCGATCACGTAAGGGAACGCCATCGGCATCGCCACCATCCCCGAACGGACGTAGAGGCCGATCGGGTTCAGGCCCACCGCGCGGACCCTCACCAGTGCCTGCCCGGGTCCCGCCTCGGGACGGGGCAGTTCTCCCACGCGGATGTTCTCGACAGGCCCGGTCTGCTCGACATAAGCGGCACGCATCAGGGTTCACTCCTCATACGGTTGCGGAATGGTCAAAAGGTCAATGGCGGATGGCCAATGCCGGATGGCCAATGGCCAATGCGGCATGTCCGTCGATCCGCCATCCGCCATCGGCTCTCGGCCATTCTCGGTCATTGGCGATCGTTCATCGGTCATTCTCCGTCATCCGCCATTCTCATCTCAAGATGTCCCGCCGACCTGGATCTCGTCCCCGACGACGCGGACGGGGTACGTGGCGATGCAGAGCCGGGGGTTCTCGAAGTTCCGTCCGTCAGTCAGGTTGAACTGCCAGCCGTGCGCCAGGCAGATCACCGTGCGGTCGACAACGATGCCGTCGTACAGAGGGAGCGCCTTGTGCGGGCAACTGTCGTCCACCGCGTAATATTCGCCGTCGATGAGGAACAACGCAACGGCCCTCCCCGCGACCACGACCGGCACGCCGATCCCCTCGGTGACTTCCCCGACGCGTGCGACCGTCTCGAACACCTGGCTCTCCCCCGAAACGCCCTTGTCTGTCCCCCGGTCGACTCGTTCTCATGATACGAGTTGTCGTCTGACCCGAAAACCCGGTACGGCCCTGCGCAGGATCACAGCCCGATGTCCGACCGCCCCAACGTCTGCGTCTTTTGCGGCTCATCGCCGGGCTCCCGGCCGGCCTATTCCGAAGCGGCCAGGAAAGTCGGCTCAGCGCTGGCGAAGGCAGGCACGGGCCTCATTTACGGGGGAAGGCGGGTCGGCCTGATGGGCGACGCCGCCGACGCCGCACTCGCCGAAGGGGGGCGCGTCATCGGCGTGATCCCCGATGCCCTCGCCACCAAGGAACTCCTCCACAAAGGCCTCGCCGAGCAGCACATCGTCCGCAACATGCACGAACGCAAAGCACTGATGGCCTCCAAGGCCGACGCCTTCCTCGCCCTCCCCGGAGGCATCGGCACCTTCGAGGAGTTCTTCGAGATCCTCACCCGGGCCGCCCTCGGACTCCACAACAAGCCGATCGGGCTCCTCAACGTCGAGGGCTACTTCGACCCTTTGATCGCCCTCCTGAACCACGCCACCTCCGAGCGGTTCGTGAGGGCCGAGCACCTCGACCTGATCGTCGTCTCGGACGACCCCGAAGGCCTGGCGAACGACATCCTGACCCACGTCCCGCCGTCTCCCGGTCCCAAGTGGATCGATCTCGACCAGACCTGAGCCGGGCGGTTTCATTTTCGACTTGGAGTCCCCGGGATGCCCGATGCCCGATCGTCAATGGCCGAGAAATCAGGCCGCGATCTTCCCCAGATCCCTTGGCTTAGAGGCCGTCCTGAAACTTAAATGGCGAATGACGAATGACTTATGGCGGGTCGCACGGACTGGCGAGCGAGCGATTTCGCGGAAATCCCTGCGTTTCCCTTCGCATCAGTCATCCGTCATTAGTTATTCGTCATTTGCCCAACACAGAAAAGATGCCGGATAGCCTCTTAGTCTTTGATCGGGCATCGACCATCGGGCATCGGGCATCCCGGTCGCTGGAAAACGAAACAGCCCCGGGACCTGAGGTGTTCAACGGGCATCGCGGCTGGTAACATGTTATGTTCTCAAGGGAAGGGCCGAACGTGCCGACATTCCGAGGAATTTCCCAGCGATGATGACGCCCGTGTTCTTGATCCTGGCCGGCCTGATGTCGCGGCTCCTCCCGCACCCCAGCAACGCCGTCGCCCTGGGGGCGATCGCCCTGTATGCCGGGGCGAGACTCTCCAGGCGCTGGGCCGTCGTGGTCCCGCTGGCGGTCATGATCGCCTCGGACCTCGTCCTGTACGCGGTCAACGTCTACGAGTTCTACCCCGCCACGTCGATCACGACTTATGTGACGTTCGCCCTCGTCGCGGCCTTCGGAGGGCTCGTTCCCAAAGACGCCGGGGCAGTCACCCGCGCGGGGATGTCGGTCGCCGCGTCGACCCTGTTCTTCCTCGCCAGCAACTTCGTCGTCTGGGCCGAAGGCTCGGGCCTGGAGTTGCCGAGAACCTTCGCCGGCCTGGTCGCCTGCTACGCCGCCGCCGTCTGGCCGTTCTACGTGAACTCACTCGCCGCCGACCTCGTCGGAACCACCGCCCTCTTTGGACTCGACGCCCTCTTCGCTCGAACACGGGCCGAGAAGCCGGTCGCGGTCGG
>JAYUFP010000300.1:0-1996 GCA_043738665.1 Isosphaeraceae bacterium | reverse complement strand
GGTCATTCCGCTCTGTTTCGCGAGACGGGTCGTCGTTTCGACTGCCCAGTCGCACGCCCCACCCCCCCTAACCCCCCCTTCGCAAGGGGGGGAAAAGGATTGGCCGCTTGCGTCGTCATCCCATTCCGCGCAACTAAAACACGCGCCTCCAAACCATTTCTCCAGTCCGGTCAACACCAACTTTTCACCAGCCCACCCGCGCCGGCTTGAGGAGACGGGGCAAGGGGTCGTGGTGACGAAGAAAGGGCGCGAGGCCCGGGAGCACCTCCACACCCAGCACGAGTAGGTCGTCATCACCGACTGGGTGATGCCGGAAATGGACGGACCGGAACTCTGCCGACGCATCCGGGCGAGAAAAGACGCCCTCTACACGCATGTGATCCTCATGACGGTGAAGGATCTCAGGAAAGACCGCTTCGAAGGCCTCAAAGCCGGAGCCGACGACTTCCTGACCAAACCCCCCGACGTCATCGAACTCGCCACCGCCCTGGAAACCGCCCGAAAAATCACCACGGCCATGGCCCAACTCCATACAACGCGTGAGGGAGCTGGAATCCGCCGCCCAGCCCCAGCAAGCGAATTCCGCGCCTGCCGAATTATCCTCGCTCGCTCTCTTCGGCGAGGCAATGTAGGGTCTGTGCGGACCGATTCGCCGCATGGTGACTCGCCTCAACCCGGCTCGTCTTTCGCTCGTGCGACCGATCCACGGTTTAGGGCCGGATGCCCGTTGTAAGCCGACGCGGCGAGAATGCGACCCCGGAGGTGTCCTGGGGACACTTCAATTTCGTCAGGGAACCGACACGCGATCGGTGAAGGCCGACGCAAACCCTGCTCCCAAGACCGGAACGTTATCGGGCTTACAGCCAACAATTGGGCGAAAACTTCCTGACTCGCCCCGATCAACTCCCGGACCGCCCGCACCCGCGCGGGAGGGTAGGACGAAGTCTCGGAGGAATGGCCTCAATCACGGACTCCGTGCCGAGGTTCTGTCCTTGCCCCACGAAGACCCCGCCCTCGTCGCCTTGCGGGCCGCGAGCTGGAACGAATACCACGCGCCGCAAAGTCCCGCGGCTCAGCACCTTTTCAATCTTTGCGTTCAGGCCGCCGTGCTTTCCGATCGCGTCGCGCGCTATCACGACGAAAGCCTCGCGTCGCGGGTCGACTCGGCGACTCGCGACTGAGTCCACGCGCGACAAGACGAGATCGCCGAGCTTTACGGCATGATGGACGAAGACCCCGCCACGGCCGTCAGGCTCTTGCAGCGGTCGATCCACGGCTGTCTCTCGCTCCGGAACCGCTGGGAGCGCTTGCTGGGGTCATTTGACAAAGCGGGGTGCTGGTTCGAGGGCGAGGCCGCGCGGCTGTTCTTGCGATACCACGCGGAATCCCGCAACGCCTTCCTCCGCGCCTTCGGCAAGCTCGAAGCCACCCTCAAGACCGACGCGGATGGCGCCGTCACCGGTTCCCCGGCCAAGGCCGTCTGGAACGAGATTCAATGGCGGAATGACCTGTTGATGGAAGATGCGAGCCCGCTCGAACGCTCGCCGGAGGACTCGGAACCCGAATCCTCGGGAGCGAACCTCTGGATCGAACCGGAGGACTTTCACGATTCCGGGCTCCGACCCGGATCGCCTGAAACCGATTCCCCGAGCGAAGCCGTTTTCGAGAACATTAAGGGCTTCGAGCGGTCTCACTGCGGGATCGTCAAGGCGGTCGTGGCGGCGTGCTTCCTGATCCTTTACGGGCTCTCCCGCGGGGTCGTAAAGGGGGCGGATTCCCCGGGCGAAGCCGTTTTGGGGAGGACCGTGCCTTTTAGAGTCTGTCCGGAAAGGAATTGGCTAGGAAATGGCTGATGACGGATGGCTGATGACGGATCGGAAAGAGCGAATGCGGCGTTTTGACGCCGCTTACAATTTCCCAAAACGCCTCGTCCTTGAGGGCTTCCTTCAAAAGGGGCGGGGTTGACCTTGTACACTATTCGCACCTCTTCCTTGCC
>JAYUFP010000299.1:0-1996 GCA_043738665.1 Isosphaeraceae bacterium | reverse complement strand
AAGTCAAAAAGCGGATTAACCGCGGAGATCGCCGAGATCGCAGAGAAAAGAGAAGAACCGAGATAAAAGTCAGCGATTCCACTCCCGTTCCGTTCGCTCTCTCGGCTTGTCTCCGCGGTTAATCCGCTTTTTGACTCCGCGATCCTCCTGCGAACCCACCGCGGCCACGAAGCGGAAGCATTCGAGTTTTCCGGGCCGTACGCCGATCATCTCAAGGAGACACGGCCTTCCCAAACAGGCCGGGACGCGCGCCCGGGAACCCCCATGCGATACTTCGCCCCACTGCTCCTGGTCCTGACCCTCTGCGCCCCGGCGAAGGCGCAGTTCCGGGTGTTCGCCAGCGTCGACCGGCTCAATCACCACCTCGCCGGGCGTGTGGTCGACTACTCCCACAACCACGGCCATGACCGCAGGATCTTCTCGAACGTCCTGAACCAGCCGCGCGATACTTACGTCTACCTCCCGCCGGGATACAACCCCGCCAAACAATACCCGCTTCTGCTTTATTTCCACTTCGCACGCGTGGACGAGCACGAGTTCATCGGCTCAGGGGTGCTCGTGCGTCTGGACCGGATGATCCAGGCGGGACAATTCCCACCCGCGGTGGTCGTCTGTCCCGACGGCACCGTCAACGGCCGGAACCGGCTGTTCGAGCGGCACTCGTTTTACGTCAACGGCGTGAACGGACGTTTTGAAGATCATATCATCACGGAATTGATCCCCTTCGTCACGGGTCGGTACTCGATCCGGCCCGAGCGTGAGGCGCACGCGATTTTGGGGATCTCCAGCGGCGGCTACGGGGCGCTCTCGACGGCGATTCGCTACCGCCCCTATTTCGGCTCGGTCGCCACGCTCGCGGGCGCGGCGAATTTGCTCTACGACAACTGTCACGGCGACCCGATGGAGGATTTCCATCCAGAAACGTACCGCCGGAAGACCACGTACGCCCCCGACGACGTCGTCGGGCGGTTTTACGGCGGCTTGATGAAGGTCCGGACGAAGTATCACATCGAACCGGTCTTCGGCCATTCGTCGCGAGAGGTCCTCGCCAACATCACCGCCTCGAACCCGGCGAGCCTGATCGTGTCGACCGACCTGAAGCCCGGCGAGCTATCGATCTATCTCAGCGAAGCGGGACACGACGGCTATAACATCGACGCACAGGATGACTCGTTCATCTGGCTGGCGTCGCAGAGAGGCATCGCCGTCACGAAGCATGTCGACCCCAACGCCGGCCACACCCTCCGCTACTTCTACAGAAACCACGAGCCGGCGTTCGAATGGCTCGCAACGCATCTGCTCCCGCCGACGCCGTGAGATGGCGGATGGCCGATGGCGGATGGCCGATGGCCGATGACCGATGGCGGATTCCGGATAGGGCGGGTTACAGACGCTGGACACAGGATACACTCGTTCCCACGGTCTCCGTGGGAACGAGGGCGGTTGGCCATCGGGCATTGGCCATCCGCCATTTTCCCCTGCCCCAAAGCTTTCTCCCCCGATCGCGGTTAATCTTCCTTCCGGGCCGCGGTTCTTTCGGAAACCCGGTGACTCACCACTTCGAAGTGACGGAAGGAACGCCCATGCGCCCGCTTCGCCGTTACCTGTCGGTTTTCGAAGGGACGATCAGTCCTCAACGCTATTTCGCGATCGGCGTCGGCCTGACGCTGGTCAAGCAGTTGCTCGACCGCCTCGTGGCCCAGGGGATTTACCACCGCCCTTGGTCGCCGATGAGTTACGCGTTCACGGGGGTGATCGGCGGGCTCTTCTCGCTCGACGCCGGTGACCAGGGATTTTACATCGCGATGCTCGCGCTGGCGTTGCCGTTCGTGGTCGTCGGGGTCATCCTCACGGTCCGCAGGCTCCGCGACGCCGGCCGGCCGATCTGGCTCGTGGCGTTCTTCTTCGCGCCTTTGCCGATCAACATCGTCTTTTTCATCATCCTGAGCATCATTCGAAGTCGCTCAGGCGTGGCCTACGGCACGGTCGGCGACGT
>JAYUFP010000298.1:0-1998 GCA_043738665.1 Isosphaeraceae bacterium | reverse complement strand
TCCAGGGTCCGGTTGATCCCGCCGTGCCGCCGTTCGTCGGCCTCGCGGACCGGACCCAACACGTCGAATGGAGCGACCCCGGCGCGACCGGCTTCCTCGGGCCAACCGCCGCCTGCTTCAAGCCGACCGGCCCAGCCGTCCGGAACATGACGCTCAACGGCGTCAGCGTTGACCGACTCGACGACCGCAAGCGGCTCCTTTCCAGCTTCGACAAGCTCCGACGAGACGTCGATGCGAGTGGAGCGATCGAAGGGGTGGATTCGGCTACGTCGCTCGCGTTCGACGTCCTCACGTCGAGCAGGCTCGTCGATGCTCTCGACCTCTCGAAAGAAGACCCGCGGCTCCGCGCCAAATACGGCGACGGCAAGCCGTATAAATACCAGTTCGATGGTGCCCCCACGGTCAATGAACAGCTCCTCGTGGCACGGCGGCTTGTCGAGGCCGGAGTGCGGGTCGTGTCCCTGAGCTACGGCCGTTGGGACAGCCACGGCCAGAACTTCGACCTCGTTCGCGACCACGGAGCCAAGCTCGATCAGTGCCTCAGCGCGTTGATCGAAGACCTGGAAATCCGCGGGATTCTCGACGACGTCACCGTCATCGCGTGGGGCGAGTTCGGCCGGACCCCGCGGATCAACGCCCAGGCCGGTCGCGACCACTGGCCGCAAGTGAACTCGGCCTTCATCGCGGGTGGAGGCATCCGCGGCGGACAGGTCGTCGGCTCGACGAACCGGCTCGGTGAATTCGCCAGCAATCGCCCTGTGCAGTTCCAGGAAGTGGTCGCCACACTCTACCACAACCTGGGAATCAACGTTGCGACGACGACCGTGCCAGATCCCGCCGGGCGTCCGCAATACCCCGTGGAAAAACCGCCTCTTCCCGAACTGGTTTGATCGTCAACTCCGTAGGTCAGCCCCTCATGAACGAGGCGCCGGCCCTGTCGAGACCGCGGCGGGATAGCCGGGCGACAACTGCATCCGCGGGCGTCCCAGTGCGTGATAGAGCCTAAATTGGGCTCGGTTGAACGCCAGCACGGAGTCGAGATGGTCGCCTCGGGCCTGGGCGAGAGCCTGGATCGGTTGCAGGACCTCGATCGGCCGGGTCGCGCCGGGAAGTCCCGCTCCGCGCTTCATGTTGGTGAGGTTCAGTTCAAGCGATGCCATGGCTTCCGGGACAGCCTTCGAGGCCTCCGCAAGCTGGCGCTCGGCGGCGATCCGCGTCTTCTCGGCGCGGACCACCTCCGAGGCGATGCGGTCCTGTAGTTTCATCAACTCAAGCGTCGCGATCCGCTGGTCGGCCGCGCGCTGGCGGGCGATCGCCCTGTCCGCGAACCCGAGGTTCTGAAGTTCCCAGAACAGGTTGACGTCGGCATCATTGCGCGGGTTAAAGTTTCCGAAGAACCCGTTGGGACCGCCGCCAAATCCGCCCGAGGACGTCCGCAGAGCCAGGCTCGGGACGAACGGCCGGAGCCTGGCCTGCCTCAGTCGGATGATCGTCGCCTCGACCACGGCGCGTCCCTCGCCGAGCTCGGGCCGGGTCCGCAAGGCGGTGGTGATCAGCTCGTCGATCGGGCAAGATTCGGGGGTGAGTCGCAACACCGATTCGGGGGGCTCGACCGGGGCGACGACCACTCGGGGGTCGAGTCGGATCCTCCGCACGAGTTCCGCCGACGCCGATTCCAGGTCGCCGACAGCCGCCTCGACGTCCAGCCGCCGACGGTCGAGTTCCGCCAGGCTTCGCCGGTGGTCGGCTTCGAGCCCCGCCCCGGTCCGGGCATAGGAGCCCGTGATCTTTGAGAGCGTGGCGGCATATGAGACCGCTTCCCGAGCGATCGCGAGCCGTCCCGCCGCGCGCTGGAGCTCGAGATAGGCCTCGCCTAGACCGAGCAGTGCGTCATTAAGAGCGGCCTGAACGCCGGCCTTCCTCGCCGATACGATCTGCCGCGCGGCCAATGGGGTGAAGATCGCGTCGGAGAACCGCAACACGGTCGTCAGGCCGCCG
>JAYUFP010000297.1:0-6320 GCA_043738665.1 Isosphaeraceae bacterium | reverse complement strand
ATGGGGGACTTTGCAATCCTGCGGCGCGAAGCCGGCGGATCGCGAAGTCCGTCCTTCTCCTCCCGGGAGAAGGTGGCCGTAGGCCGGATGAGGGTTCCTGACGCCATCAGAAGGCCGGAAGACCCTCAACTGCCGTAAGGATTCGCCGAACCCGTTTTGCTCATATTACCTACTCTCATTATGAGGTCGAGGTTCTTTAACTCCGACCTGTAGGGCGGGCACTGCCCACAATTCGTAAACCCTGCGCTGGCAGTGGGATAGACATCGTGGGCAGTGCCCACCTTACGGAACGATCCGGATTCCGCCAGGGAAATATCTTGAGTCAATCATGAAAGCAAAACGCGATCGGCGAAGCGTTAAGTTGCCGTAATAGGTTGGCGCACCGGGGAGAACGGGAGACCACGGTCGATCGATCAGTTTTCGGGCCGATCGAAGTAGAGCCGGTCGCGTGCTTCCCACTCCTCGTAACCGAGAAGGTCGTAAAGCTCCGCACGTGTTTGCATTTGCCCGAGTCGGCCTCGTTGCGTCCCGGTTTGTCGCAGGTCCCTCAAAGTGAGTTCCGCGGCGCGCATTGCCGCTCGGAGGGCCGTCAAGGGATACAACACTCCGCAATAATGCCCGTAACTGGCGAGTGCGTCGAAATCCAGTAACGGGCTTCGGCCGAACTCCGTCATGTTGGCAAGGAGCGGCTTTTGAATCGTCTGGGAAAATCGAGCGAATTCATCGGCCGACTCAAGTGCCTCCGGAAAGATCACGTCGGCCCCGGCATCGAGATAGATCCTCGCTCGGGAGAGGGCGGCCTCGAAGCCCTCGACGGAGCGCGAATCGGTCCTCGCGACGATGACAAACGCTTCGTCCCGTCGGGACCTGACCGCGGCGCGAATTTTTTCGGCCATCGCCGACGGCTCGATGAGCGACTTTCCGGTCAGATGACCGCAACGTTTCGGAAGCACCTGGTCCTCAAGGTGTAGCCCTGCCGCGCCCGCTTCTTCATACATGCGAACGGTTCGTTCGACGTTGACCGCCTCTCCGAAACCCGTGTCGGCATCACAGAGCAGGGGGAGATTAGTCGCTCTCGCCAGAATCGCGGCCTGTTCGGCGAACTCGGTCAAGGTGAGCAAACCAATGTCGGGCAAGCCGGCCCAGCCCGCCGAGAGTGCCCCGCCGGACAGATAGATTGCGGAATAACCGAGGCGTTCGGCGAGTTTCGCGGTCAGGGCGTTGAACGCGCCGGGGATCATGATGGCTTGTTTCGACCAGGCCCGTCGTAGTGCCTCTCCCGGAGATTGCATGGCGATCTTTGGCTCCCTTGAAGTCGTCGAAAATCGACTCAACCCCATGGTATTCATTGAAGTCGAACGTGTCGCTCAGGGCCGGGAAAAAAATGTCGGACGCCTGGCATGATTCCCGACTGGTTCCTCATGAGAACGGAGTCGCGAGTGCGTTCCCCGGCTTGACCTTGACCGTTAGGCCCGTGCTCGCAATGATTCATGTGCCCGGGTCTTCCGGACGGGTGCGCGGAGCGCGCCCTTAATCAGGTCGGGGTCAAGGAGTGGCCCGCCAATGATCCTCGCCCACCTCACGCTCGTCGCGTCCACTTTTTTCGGCTGGGGTGACATCACCGTCCAGGCGAGCAAGAGCGAACGTAACCACGTTTCATTCCAACGCAGCCTCTCCGGACTCGACAAGCCGAGCGAGCGAACCTTGGAGACGCTGAAGCGTTACGACGTCGAGCGCGCTTACCGCCGTGACCCGCACAACGCGCTCATGACGCTCGAAAAGATCGCCAGGGAAAATGCCGACCCCGATGTCGTCTACGCCCTCGCCGAGTTGTCGTGGGTCGACGGCAAGCGGCTCGACCGCTGGCGAAAAGCGGAGGCGATCGATCGCTTTCTCGACGCGGTGGCGTATTCGTACGACTTCCTCTTCGACGCGGACCTCGCCGCCGGGCGGCAGCCTTCCGACCCGCGATTTCGACTCGCCTGCGATATTTACAACGGCGGACTCGACCGCTTGATTCGCGCTGCGCAGTCGAACGGGCAGATCATGCCGGAGGGGATGATCGAACTCAAGGTCAACGGCCGAAAACAGGTGTTGCGCGTCGTGCTTCAGAATTCGCCCTGGAAGGCGGCGGATGTTGACCAGGTGCTGCTGGCCTCCGACTTTGAAGTCGCCGGTCTGGAGACGCGAAGTTATCAGTACGGCCTCGGTGTTCCGCTGATCGGAATCCATCGGCCGGACACCCCCGGGACCGGCGTTGAGAAATTTCTTCCTCGCGAGATGGCCTTTCCCTTGACGGCGTTCCTGCGCCCGAACTCCCGCCTTCGCGCCCCGTTGCCGACCGGGAAGATCGAGGAGCCTCGCGAATGCACGCTGGAGTTGGTCGACCCGGTCGTCGTCCATCGCGTGGGAACGCCACAACGGGATTTGCCCCCGGGTACGACGGCGTCGCTCTTGCCGGTCGAGGCCGACCTCACGACCCCGTTGGCGTACATGTGGTCGCGGACCGACCTGAACACTTACCGATGGACAGGCCTGTTCCGCCCGGGGAAAGAGCTCTCCAGGGCGAACCTGATGTTGTTGCGTCCCTACGAACGGGGCAAGATCCCGGTCGTGATGGTCCACGGGCTGATGTCCAGTCCGCTCGCCTGGATCCCGATGATCAACGAACTTTTGAACGACCCGGTGATCCGCGACAAGTACCAGTTCATGCTTTACATGTACCCGACGGGTGTCCCGATCCCGATCGCGGCGGCGGGCCTGCGTGAGAGCCTTTTCAAAGCGCAAGAGATCTACGACAAGGACGGCGCGGATCCCGCCTTTGAACAAATGGTCTTGCTCGGCCATAGCATGGGTGGACTTCTCAGCCACGCCATGGCCGTGAATAGCGGCGACAGGTTTTGGGAGCTGTTTTCCGACGTCCAGTTCAAGAACATCAACGGCTCGCCCGACATCCTCGCCGAACTCCACCGTTATTTGTTCTTCGAGCCCCTCCCGTTCGTCAAACGCGTTGTGTTCCTGGCGACTCCGCACCGGGGGTCGGACCTGAGTCGCAACATGATCGGCCGAGTCGGA
Organism: Isosphaeraceae bacterium; assembly: GCA_043738665.1. Taxonomy (GTDB): domain Bacteria; phylum Planctomycetota; class Planctomycetia; order Isosphaerales; family Isosphaeraceae; genus JAYUFP01. Next base: position 3,245 of record JAYUFP010000297.1, on the reverse strand, counting down.
ACGAGCTTGATTTCCGACCCCGACCACATCTCGGACCTCTGCTCGAAGCTCTACAAAGACAACCCCGACGCATTTAACCGCCGCCAGTTTCGCCGGATGCCGACGAGCATCGAAACTCTCGATACCGATCATCCCATGCTCCTCGGCCTCATCGGCATGGAGCCGAACCCGGCGGTCGCGTTCCACTCGATCATCGGCGCGAAGTACGCGGGTCCGGTCGCGTCGACGACGGACAGCGTGGTGCCTTACCGGAGTTCCCACCTCGACAAGGTCGAGTCTGAAGTCCGCGTCCGCTCCGATCACGGCGTTCAGCGCGACGCGGAGTCGATCATTGAGGTCCGGCGGATCTTGCGAAAACACGTCGGCATTCTTCCCGCGCAGACCGCCGCCCGACCACTCCCGGAACGTCCCGCGACAGCCACACCCGCCTTTCCGCCCAGACGTTGAGCGAGACGCGACAATTTGCCAACCCTCTCGGTGCATCGGTATGATGCGCCACGACCCGAACCCGAGAGGCTCAGCAATGCCCACGAACGCGACCCTGGCCGACCGTCTCGTCGATTTCGCTCTCGCCACTCGATTTGAAGATCTCCCCCACCTCGTGGTCGTCGAAGCGAAGCGGCGACTGATCGACGCGTTCGGATGCGCCGCGGGAGCACTCCACGAACCCGCGCCACAGGTCGCCCGAAGAGTCGCGTTGAAGGTAACCGGAATCCCCGACGCCGCGCTGATCGGTGGCGGAAGGTCGTCACCCGATTGGGCCGCGTTCGCCAACGGCGTCCATATCCGCTACCTCGATTGCAACGACACGTATCTGTCGCTCGAACCCGCGCACCCTAGCGACAACTGGGCGGCGGTGATGGCCGCCGGGGAGGCCGCCAAGGCGGACGGCAAGGCGTGGATCACCGCGGCGGCGGTCGCCTACGAAGTCCAATGCCGGCTCTGCGATGCAGCGAGTATCCGGGCGCGAGGTTGGGACCATACGACCTACGGCTCCCTTTCCACGAGTCTCGCCGCGTCGAAGTTGTTCGGCCTCAACCACGAGCAAACGGCCCACGCGTTGGGGATCGCCGGTACGACCGGGACGGCCCTGCGGTTGACGCGAGCGGGTGAGCTTTCGATGTGGAAAGGGTGTGCCTTCGCGTTCGCGGCACGGAACGGGGTTTTCGCCGCGATGCTCGCCGCCGAGGGAATGACGGGTCCCGCCCCGTTGTTTGAGGGCGACATGGGCTTCTGGCAGCAGGTTTCGGGGCGATTCGCTCTTGAAAAGCTCGGCGGACCGACTTCCAGTGACTGGATGCTGCCGAAGACCTCGATTAAGTTCGTGCCGGCGGAATACCACAGTCAGTCGGCGATCGCCGCGGCGTTTGAACTGCGTCCGAAGATCGGCGACCCGTCCGACATCGCGTCCGTCGAGATCGCCACATTCCGCACCGCCGTGGAAATCATCGGCCAGGACCCCGAGAAATGGCGCCCCAAGACACGCGAAACCGCCGACCATAGCCTCCCTTACTGCACGGTCGTTGCTCTCGTCGACGGCGCAGTCTCGGCTGACCAGTTTACACCTGCAAGGCTTTCCGACCCGGTTCTGCTCGACCTGATATCGCGGACGACGGTCGTCGAGGACCCGAACCTGACCGCCGGTTATCCCGCCGGCATCCCCAACCGGGTCAAGGTGACTTTAAAGGACGGCAGGGAACTCATCTCGGTCGTTTCGTTCCCTCCCGGTCACGACAAAAACCCGCTGACGGATGATCAATTGGCGCATAAGTTCCACGGGCTGGTCGACCCGATACTCGGTAAGGAACGCGGTCTGGCGATCTGGGATCGCTTGATGTCACTCGATGCGGATTCGACCCCCGAGCGGGTGATCGACCGATTGACGATTTCCTGATCGGCTTCGTACCGAATCGACGCGTTCAACTCCCCGTTCCGGGTTGACCGTTCGGCGTTCATCGGATATTTCCTCCCGAAGTGAGCCCTGCCACGCCCCTGCATCGGCAAGAGGTCGTTGCGGTGTTTGAGGATCGCGCAGGGCCGCCTTCGCAAGGACGCCGATATGAGCCTGGTCAGCCGTTTCACTTCGCGACCGAGGCGTATTGATAAGCCGGGCCGGTATCACCCGCATGCGCGGGAGATGTCGACACCCGAGTTCGTCGACCTCGCCTATCTGGTACTGCTCGGCCGAAAGCCTGATCGAAACGAACTGGACCGACACCAGGACGCCATCGAAGGCGGCTGGAAAAGCCGAAACCACCTGGTTTATGAATTGATCCAGGGCGCGGAGTTCAAGGCCGAGAATCCGGACCTCAAGTTCCTCGACCAATGCGACTTTGTCAGCCTCTCGTATCAGGTCATGCTGGGGCGCAAAGGTTCGGCCGAGGAAGTCGAGCGGAACGCGAAGCTGCTTTCAGAAGGCAAGATCACCCGCAACCACTTGTTCTTCACGCTCAGCCACTCGGACGAATTCCAGAAAAATACATGGACCGGCGCTGATTTCTGGATGATCCTCCACCAGACCCGATTTCTGCTCGCCGCCCAACTTCCCAAGGCGCGAATCATCGTCGACCTGGGCGGTCGTTGCGAAGGCCGGCCGGAAGGTGCGTTGCTGACTTTCGGCTATCCTTACTCGTTCGATCGTCTCACCATCGTCGACCTTCCTCGCGATCAAAGTCCGAGACCGGGCGACGCACGTCATGAGCCGATTCAAACCCCCCGCGGACCGGTCAATTACGTGGATTCATCCATGACCGACCTTTCCGCGATCGGCGACGGCACCGTCGATTTGGTCCACGCGGGCCGATCGATCGACAACGCGGCGTTCGTGGACGTTGGCGTGGTGATGAGGGAGGTTCACAGGATCCTGAAGCCGGGCGGCCACTTCTGCCTCGACACTCCTAACCGCAATTTAACCCGCCTCAGTTCCCCCGGCGTTGTCAGTGAGAAGCCCAAACCCGAATATACTCATCAGGAGATGAGCGGATTCTTCGTCGATAACGGGTTCGAAGTCCGTGAGGCGAAGGGCCTGATCCTGATGGACCGCTCAGTGAACGAGGGTCGGTTCATCGCGGAGGAGTCCGCCCGACGCGACAGGATGTACGACGACATCGAGAACTGTTTTCTTCTTTATTATAAAGCGCGGAAGGTCTGACGGCGTCGGGGCGTTTTTGACCGGTTGGTCTCTCATGGAAGAGGGAAGACATGCTGTTTAACTCGTTTCAGTTCGCCTACTTCTTCGCCGCGCT
>JAYUFP010000296.1:0-2001 GCA_043738665.1 Isosphaeraceae bacterium | reverse complement strand
CGCGCGTCTCGTATTCACACTTGTCGCAGACGACCAATCGGGTCTTGGGTTGACGGTGGTCGGCCCCTTCCTCGACCATCGCGGCGCCGATGGGCTTGAGCGTGTCGCGCTCGAGACAGCGCGGGCAGAGGCGGCTGTCTTCGGCGAGCTTGCGGCGGCGGCGGCGGCGGACCAATGTCAGCGGAGCCAACGCGACCATTGTCAGCGCGCCGCAGGCGACGACCTTCGTGACGCCCTCGCGGCGGGCCGCGGAACGGGAGCTTGACCAGAAGTCCTCGAGCCGCTTTCGGTCGGCGCTTACCTTCTCGTTGACCTGATCGGTTTCGGACAGCAGCCTGGTGGTGACCCTGGCGTAGACCCGGACCTCGCGGAAACGGTCTTGCAGCTCCTCGGCGGACTTCTTGGCGGCGTCGGCGATTCGCTTGGCGGACGGCGTCTTGGGAATCAGACCGAACAACGCCCTCCCCTGGCGAAGGTCCTCCTGGCGGCGATGGAGCTCGGCCAGCTCATCCCGATTCGACTCTTCGAGAGCCTCGAGCTTTTTCCGGAGCTGGTCACGCTGAGTCTTCGGCGAGCTGAAGGCTTCGGCCGCGAGCGCCGCGAAGTTCGCCGACAGCCCGAAGCCGATCACCAGTGCCAGCACGGTCGGCCGGCTGGCAAGGGCTCTGGCGCGCCACCGGAAGCGGTCGCGGTTCTCGTGCAACGTCATCATGATGCCGCCGCCCAGCGCGAGGACGCTCAACGCGATCGAGATCCACAGAGAGCCTGATCCCGCGACGGGGGCAGGCGCGTCCATGGATCGGTTCACCCGGGATTCGACCTTCGCGCGGGTCTCGGTCAACGCAGTCTCGCGATCCACGGCCGCAAGCCACGCTTTCTCCGCCGCCGGTTCGTACTCGCTCTTGAACTTCGTCCGGGTCTCGAGCAATTTTGAAGGAGCACCCGTCGTCCCTTCGGGAAACGCCAGGCTCCAGAAGTCCTCTTTGGCTTCCAGCGACCGCTGGGGCGTTCGCCCATCGGTCGCGGAGGCCTCGACGACGGCCTTCTCGGCGGCGAGCTCCGCCGCGAGCTCCTCGGCCTTGATCAGCTTGAGTTTCAGATCTCTGATTTCACGCGATAGCGTCTCGGCCTCCGTGGCCGGATCGGTCGACTCCGCCGCGTGCTTCTCCTCCTGAGCAAGGGCCTGTGTCGGGACCGCGGCCGATATCGTCAAGAAAACGAGCGACCCATACCAACCACACCACACGCGACCGCTGCGGATCATCGACGATCTCCCCGCGCCCCGTCGGCCAAATCGCACACGTTAAAACCCTTTACGAGCGGTGATACCCCAAGAGTCTGTCCGGGAAGTTTCCCGGAGAAAAACGATGGCGGATGACAAATGGCCGATGACCGATGCGAGAAAACCGGAGGGAAAACGCCGTATTCGCTCTTTCCGATCCGTCATCAGCCATCCGTCATCAGCCATTTCCTAGCCAATTCCTTTCCGGACAGACTCTAATCGATCAGGGCCGACGAAACGGTCCACGCAAAAAACGACCCGCTCCCAACCTCATGCGGAACGAACGTTACCATCCGCCTCGCTGTTGTTCAATTGCCTGCGCGACATGATCGCTCCGAACCTCACGTCATCAGGTCACGCTTAACGATGAAAAGACGCCACGCCCCTTCCGAACTTGCGCACCCGTTCACAGGAATTTGATGCAAATTTCCACGGATGATTTCCGACTCTTGCCGAGCCGCCGCAAGCGAGGGGCCTTTGCCCCGAATCCACGCCCGCGTCTCGATTTATGAAGCGAAGAAACGTAACCGAGTCGTGAGCCATTCGTAAGAATCGGCCTGATCGCGAGAACTTGGAATCAACCGCGCCCGGACGGTATTCTCGGGACGGGACTGAAGTTTCCCGTTTGTCGTCGGTTCCTTCTTTGTAAGGGATGAGACCGCGGTTACGATAACAGCCTTGCCGGAAAACCGGCGCAAGCCGGTCGCTATTCGGACGTC
>JAYUFP010000295.1:0-2002 GCA_043738665.1 Isosphaeraceae bacterium | reverse complement strand
GGCAGGAGCCTCGCGCTCCCGGATCGGGCAGGCTGCGGAGTGAAACGGAGGCCGCAACCCCCCTATTGCCGCTGCCCCGCGGCCGAAGTCGGTCATTCTCGATCCTCTCCCGCTCGACCGGGCCGGAACGGATTCTTTCGGAAATCGGGCGAAGAATTCCGGGCCTCGCGTCAAATGGGTCTCGAGTGAGAACGTTCGAGACCGACACACCGAGAACGCAACGCTCTGACCCCCAAGGTCCATCCCAAGATGAGCAGTGAGAAGCGCCTGATCCTGTTCACCATCGTCACCTTCGCCTCGATCCTCGCGGTCGAGCAGGTGATGGAGTTGACGGGACTGAAACCAAAAGTCGAGCCGAAAAAACCCGCGATCGCCCAGGCCAAGGTCGACCCCGCCGCCGAGAAAGGCAAGGAAAAAGCCAAGGGGGATGTCGCGCCCGATCAGGCGAAGACCCCCGACGCGGCCAAGGACAAGGATCCGGCCGCGCCCAAGGCCGACGCCGCCAAGGATAAGGACCAGGCCAAGACGCCCGAAATCGCGAAAGACACCGAGAAACCCAAAGAATCGAAATATCCCCCCGCTAAGCCGGGCGAGCTCCTCCTGGGGTCGGCCAAAGACCCCAGCCCTTCGGCGTTTCATCTTCAAGTCGAATTCACCCAGCGGGGCGCGGGGGTGAAGTCGGTGTCGTCGGCGCGTTACGACGCCGAGTACGAGGACAACAAGCCCCGCAAGCGGCCCCTCCAGATCCTCCAGTTCGACAAAGACCCGAGCGTCCCCCCTTCCCTGTCGATCACCGTCCGCCCCGAGAAAAAAGGGGCCGCGGTCATCGAAGACGAGGACGCGGCGGCGGTCGCTTCGATCGGACCCGGCGAGATCCCGCTCGACTCCGAGGATTGGGAGGTCGTCCGCGACGCCGCCGGTAAGGCCGTGACTTCTGCCACGCGGGATGTCGGCGGCAAGAGCCCGTCCCTCACCGGCGAGCAGTTGAAGTTCCGCAACAAGGTCGATGAGCTCGGACTGACGGTCGTCAAAACGTACCGGATCTTCCCCGGAGAGGACGGCTTCGAGGTCGAACTCACGTTCGAGAGCCCGGAAAAAGCCCAGACCGTCGTCTACCGTCTGATGGGGCCGCACGGCATCCCGATCGAAGGCGAATGGTACACCGGGACGTTCCGCGACGCGTTCTTCGGAATCGTCGGCACCGACCCCAAGACGCTCTCCGCCGACAGCATTGTCAAACGCAAAGCGGACCCCGAGGTCTTCACCCCCGACAAGCCACTCAAGTACGCGGGGATCGAGAACCCGTATTTCGCCTCGTTCGTCATGCCGTATCCGACACCCACCCCGGAAACACGTTGGGACGCGACGGCCAAGGCGATCGTGATCCACGAAGATCCCGCCGCCCGCCAGAAGGCGGACATCGGCGTCGAGATCGTCTCGCGACCCGTGCAGGTCGGCCCGAACGTGCCGGTCTCTCACACCTATAAGCTGTTCGCCGGTCCCAAGACGCTCGAAGTCCTCGAACCGTTCGGGGCCAACGAGCTGGCCTTCCGCAAGACGAGCTGGATTCCGGGCGCGATCGAGCTGGCCCGATGGGTGATCACGCCGCTGCTGGGGATGACCTACAGCCTGACGCAGAAGGTTGCCGGCTTTTTCGGCGGGAAGAACGGCAACTACGGGATCGCGATCATCCTCCTGACGATGATCGTGCGGTCGGCGATGTTCCCTCTCGGCCGCAAACAGGCCCTCGCCGCCAAGAAGATGCAGGATCTTCAGCCCTACATGAAGGAGCTTCAGGAGAAGTACAAGGAGGACAAGGAAGAGCAGACCCGTCAGACCTGGGCCCTTTACAAGCGGCACGGGGTCAACCCGGTCAGCGGCTGCCTGCCCGCCTTGATCCAGCTCCCGATCTTCGTCGGACTCTGGCAGGCCCTGAACAACAGCGTGAGCCTGCGGCACGCGAAGTTCCTGTATATCGAGAACCTCGCCGCCCCGGACATGC
>JAYUFP010000294.1:0-6333 GCA_043738665.1 Isosphaeraceae bacterium | reverse complement strand
TCAACACCAACTTTTCACCAGCCCGGGCTCGCACTCCTGAACAGGTCAGATAAAGCGAGACTCCCTTACTTACGCCCCAATGCCTTGTCCTGCTGGTCTTCCATGGCCTTCTTCTTGGCGGCGTATTCGATGACGACCAGTTCCTTCTTGTCGGAGTCGTAGCCGTATTCCTGGTAGTACGGCAGCATCGGGAGCTGGATGCCTTCGGCCTTATCTTTCTTGATGATTTGTTCCATGAACTCTTCGTAGGTTTCGGGCTTCTTGCCGTTGAGGGCCTCGTACATATCCATGTCCATCTTGACCTTCATCTTGGCGATGTTGGCCACGCTGGTGCGGTAGGCGTCGGCCTGTACGCCGAGGTAGTCGGTCGAATGGATCTTGCCGTCGGTGACGACTCCCCCCTTGGCGAGTTCGGGCTTGACTTCGAGGACGACCTGGGTGGTCTTCTTGAGGGTCTCGCGAGCTTGAAGCTTCGGCTTCGCCGGCGCGTCGTCGCCACAGCCGGCGAGGACTTGGACGAGCGTCAGGGAAAGACTCAGCGCGAACGCGCGGGCGGGCAGGCGGGTCATGGCGGGCATCCTTGTCGGGACGGTTCGGGCGACGGAGCTTCGCGGCACGGTAGGCTGGGTCCGTGACCCAGCTTTCCGGCTGAGAGCCCGGGGAACTGGGTCACGACCCAGCCTACGGATCTGGCCAGTATCCCGCCGCGCGCCGAAAAGGACAAGGATAGAGATGCGAGGTTCAGACCGCAAAACGTCCGACGTCTTCGGTGGCACCCGCCCAGTGCGACAGCACGGCGTCGTCCAGCGAGGCGTGGCATTCGACCAGCATCGCGAATTTCGCCTGTTCGAAGACCACCGCGACCCGCGGATTCGGCTGGCAAATCCGTAACGCCCCGCCATCGCTTTCGAGCTTCAGGTGGTGCGCCAGGAGCACGCCGATCGCCCGGCCGGTCAGGTGCGCGACATGGGTCAGGTTCACGACCACACGCCTCGGATACGGCCCCTCGAACAGAGAAAGGAGCTCGTCCCGGAGCGGGCCGATCGTCCGCTCCTCGTCGAGTTCGGCGGAGAGCGGCGCGACCACGAGGACTCCTTCGATGACCTCGCACTTGTGGCGGACCTTGCCGTCGACCCCCGCGGGGATCACGATCTCTTCGGTCGGAGTCGCTTCGCGATCGAGGGCGAAGCCGGCGCGTTCGTCGTCCTGCAACCAGGCCGCGACCATCTCCTCGACGCCGTCGATGTTGCCGCAACGCCCTGCCGGGCCGGCCGTGAACTTGAGGCCGATCGCGCCGACCCGGATCCAATCGCCGTCGCGGATTTCCGACGATTCCCCCCGCACCGGCAGGCCGTTGAGGAACGTGCCGTTGGTGCTGCCGAGGTCTTGAAGGAATAACCGATCGCCCCAAAGTTCGATGCTCGCGTGACGCCTGCTGACCGTGGACGAGTCGAGCCGAAGGTGGCAGCCGGCGTCGCGGCCGATCAGGAATTCCGAGGCGTCGACGGCGACCATCCGGCCTCGCAAAGGCCCGGCCTCCGCGCTGAGCCAGGCTCCGGACATGGCGGTAAACTCCTCCGTGTCGTCAGTGGCGTCCCTGTTTTCGCCCTCGACGCCCCGTCGCGGACCGAGCCGGCCCAGGCAGGCGAGGACATCGACGGGCAAGGGCAAGACCTCGGGGGTCTCGGGCCATGGCGAGTCGATCGCCGCATTCTCGTCGGCGTCGATCTTGATTTCCTTGTCGAGTGACGTGATCCCGAAAACGGAAATGACCTGCGGCCGGAGCCCGCATACTTTCAACATGCCGCCTTGCACGGCTCGGCACTTCCGGGACGCCTCCGCCACCGCGGCCACCGCCCAGCTCGAAAGCCGTTCGACGGACGCGAAGTTGAGGACCAGGCGGTGCCGACCGCCTTCGACGACCGCGAGCAGGTCGCCGGCGAGCTCGGTCAGTTCCTGCTCCTTGATCAGGGAGCGGTCGGTGAGCGAGACGACCGTGATCCCTTTCCGACCGATCAAGCGGAACCGACCCCAGCCCCCTTGGGACTTCCCTTTCGGGTCGTCGGTGCGTCGCATCGGGGCGATCCGGCCGATCACGTCCTGCCAATCCTCCGAAGCCGAGGCGGCACCGTCGCCCCCGAGAGTGCTGACGATCCAGTCCTCGATCTTACGGCCGCGGCCCGAAGGCACTTCGGCGGCCTGCGTTCTCGGCGGTTGTGTGATCGGCATCAATCCGATCGGGAGGATCGGTTCCGCGCGTGTCATCCGCCGACCTCCTTCAGGAATGGGATTGAAACGTGACGCAACGACCGACCCGAGGGCGACCGTGATTGCCGACGGTCCGCGCCCGGTTTTGTGTGTGAACGATCTGGAACGAACCCTCGCCCGGACGACGTGGAACGCCGGTCGGCTTTCGACATCGACAGGAAATCCTCGGGCGAACACGTTTCCCCAATGAACAGGGAAAACAAGCCGATATCCGACGTCGGACGGCTTCCGCGGGGGACGAAACCGTCCGCGGGCGGGATCAACCGGATCTCTATTTCAAACAAGCGGTAACCGGCGAGCGTCCGGACCCAAAAAAACGAGGGCTCCGGGAAAAAGATCATTCGATGGCGCTTGCGGATCAGGCGACCGGGAGGGTCAGCACGAACGCGGCTCCGTGCGGGCCGTTGGAGTCGAGCCGCAGGTCGCCCCCCAGGGCGCGTGCCAAACGTCTGCTGAGCGCGAGCCCGAGTCCCACGCCGGGGGCGGAGTGCGCGGCCTCGTGGGCCGATTTCGAGAACGGGCGGAAGAGCCGGCGGACCACCCCCCGCGAAAGCCCCGGCCCGTGGTCGCGGACCGTCAGCGCGAGCCACCGCCCCGAGCGGGCGGCGTGGAGGTGGATTTGGCGGTCGCCGGCGTCCGAAGCGTACTTGATCGCGTTGTCCACGAGGTTCGAGAGGATCTGGTCGACGAGCGACACATCCACGCACACGCACATTTTTGCGTCTTCCGCGTTCGTGCTCAATCCCATGCCCGCGTGTTCGGCGCGGAGGGCGAGGTGGGGGGCGAGGCGGGCGAGGAGATCGGTGCCCGTGACGACCTCGCCGCGGCCGGCCGCCCGGCCGCGCTCGAGGCGGGCGAACGCCAGGACGTTCTCGACGAGGTGGCCGAGGCGGTCGGCCTCGGAACGAAGGGTTTTGATGTAATTGTGCTGGGATTCCGCCGAGACCATGCCTTCGTCGAGCATCTCCGTGTAGAGCCGAAACGTGGTCAAGGGGGTGCGAAGCTCGTGCGTCACCGCCGAGACGAACGTCCCCCGGCGCTCACTGAGGGCGAGCGCCCCCTGGAGGAGGAACCCCAGGGCCACCGCCGCGAGCCCCAGCGACGCCCACGCGACCGACAGCGAAAACCGCACCGGCGACCACCCCGGCTCGGGCGCGTCGGGCAGTGGGGCCGTGACGAGTCGCGCGGGGATCGAGGCGAGCATCCGCGAGGGGTTCGCCCCACCACCGTCGGAGACCGGTTCCAGCGTCACGCCCGGCAGGAGGTCGGACACGGCCGAGGTGAGTTCGCGGCGGACCACGTCCCAGTCGAGCCAGCACCCTTGCAGAAATGTTCCCTCTTCGACGCTCACCCGGCGGCCCAGCAACAACGACTGCCCGACCCAGAAGGCCTGGAGCGCCCCCTGGTTGACGCTGGTTCGCGCCGTCAGCGGCAAGGCCTCGGGCGCGATCGCGTTCTGTGCGATCTTGGTGCTGCGCGACCTCATCACGTATTCTTGGGTCGCCTTCGATTGCGACGCCGGGCCGAAGGCGACGACGGGGTTTCCCAGCGACGAGGCCGGCTCCTCGGTCGCGCACGCGAATTCAACCTGTTCGCGGCTGACGATCCGCGAGAGCTGGTCGAGTCGCCGCGAAGCCTCGTCGATCCGGGCCGAGGGGAGATAGCGGACTTCGGCCAGGTCGCGCATGTTTCCCGAAGGAACCTGGGGCGAAGTGAGACGGCCGTCGGGGCCGTACTGGAAGTGGAGGCGGATCTGCGGCGAGGTGAACGTCAAGAGCGGCGAAGGGACCAGGACATCGCCTTTCTGGATCTCCGCGAACATCCGCGTGAACGCGCGCTCGGCCGGGTAGAGCGGGCTGTACGAAAAATAAGGGCGGGCGCTCTCCTCGGACATCAGGGGGGCGAGCGTCGAATCCATCCTCCAGAGCGCGAGCTGTAAGTTCTCTTCGAGGGCCGCCTGTCGGCGCGCTTTCGCCTCGGCCCGTTCGAGCGCCAAAGCCGTCGCCCCCACGCGCGCGATCGCCGCCGCGGCCAGGGCCACGCAGATTCCGAACACAAGCCAGACCAGGCCGACTCGCCTCATGACGACTCCCGCCCCGCGAGCATGTAGCCTTCCCCCCGCACGGTGATCACAATTTTGGGGTGGCCCGGGTCGTCCCCCAGTTTCTCACGGACGCGGGCAACATGCATGTCAATCGTGCGCGTGCTGATCCCGACCGGGTTCAGGCCCCAGACCCTTGCGAGCAGCTCGTCGCGGGAGACGGCCCGTCCGGCGTGGAGTGCGAGGTAAAGAATTAATTCGGTTTCGCGTTCGGAAAGCTCGGCGCGTCGCCCATCGTCGAAGCGGACTTCGTGGCGTTCGAGGTCGGCGTGGCCGCCTTCGAACGCGAGCCGCCGGACGGCGGGGGGGCGCTCCGGCGCGCGTCGCAAAACGGCCTCGATCCGGGCGAGAAGCTCCTTGAGGCTGAACGGCTTGACGACGTAATCATCCGCCCCCTGGCCGAGCCCCCGGACGCGGTCGTCCTCCGCGCCTCGCGCGGTCAAGACGATCACCGGCAGGGTCGAACGTGCCGCGCGAAGCTCCCGCAGGACTGACAACCCGTCGCGACCCGGCAGAACGAGGTCGAGCAACAAAAGGTCACAGCCGGAGTCGAGAGCCGCGGCAAGTCCCGCGGCCCCTTCCCCGGCTTCGAGGGTGTCATAGCCGGCGAAGCCGAGGGCGTCGACGAGCCCCCGGCGGATCGCCGCGTCGTCCTCCACGACCAGGATGCACTTGCGTTCCATAGACTCACTCGAATGTGATGTGGTGACGCGTGGCCTGGTCCCGGATCGCCTTGACGATCGCCTTGTCGAGGCTATCTTCGTTCGTCTTCGTCAGTTTCGCCCGTTCGGCCGCGAGGAACTTCTCGCGCTTCGTGTTCAAGTCGGCGATCCGCGCCTGGATCTCCGCGCGCCGCTTGACCGCCTCATCGACTTTCGCCTTTCTTGCGGCTTTGTCGAGCTTGCGGAGGTTCTCGGGGAGTTCGTCGTCCTTCAGGTCGTCGAGTTTGCACTTGCCGGTCTTGATCGCATCGACGAGATCCCAGCCGTCGTTGCAGTAAAACGCGTTCATCTTTGAGATCGACCGGGTGACGATCGCGGTCTGAGACGAATTGACGGCGTTCGTATCCTGAACCGACTGCCGCGTCAGCCCGGCCTGTCCCATCTTACCATAGGGCAGATAGGTCTTGTTGAGGTCGATGCCGAGCTTGGCGATGGGGGCGTCCTGGGGCGTGGGGATCTCGACGACCTTCCGGTTCTGGTCGATGCTCATGAACCGGCCGTCGGCGAGGATCGCGCCGTCTTTCCAGCCGGTCTGGATGCCTTCGGCATTCGCGCCGCAGAAGATGGTGTTGACGACCACTCCGCGTTCGGCGGCCGTCTTGCAGGATTCGCGGAAATCGACCTTCCCTTGCGTGAAAGGCTCGTTGCCCGCGATGAAAATGGCCTTATACACGTCGGAGGAGGGGCTCCAGTCGAGCTTGGTCGCGGCGTCGCGGATCACCCAGCCGCAGAATTCGTCGCCGCCGTTGGTCTTGAGGGCGAAGAGCTCCTCGGAGACGCGGTCGAGGTCGTCGGTGAGCGGCAAAATCCGGCGGACATAGCCTTCCTCGGCGGAGAGCGACTGCTTGCCGTACTCGTAAAGCGCGACCTGGATCGACGGGGGCTTGCCGTCCTTCTTGGCGCTGACGAACTCGTTGACGACGGTCCAGAGCTGCGTCTTGGCCTGCTCGATGAGGCCGTTCATGCTGCTACTGGTGTCGAGCAAAATGGCGATCTGCACCGAGGCCCGAGGGGGCGTCGGCGGGGACGGCTCGGCGGCGAAGGCGGTGCCGGTCATCAGGAACGCGGAGACGAAGGCGATTCGCTTCAACATGGGTTTCTCTTTTTTTGGGAACTCGAACATGGATGGGGTTGTCGGTCAAGTTTCCCCCCTTTTGCGAAGGGGGGGCTAGGGGCAATACCGTTGAATTAGCCGTAACATGATGCCCATCTTCGGTTTTCAGCCCCGAAGGGGCGACGGTC
>JAYUFP010000293.1:0-6343 GCA_043738665.1 Isosphaeraceae bacterium | reverse complement strand
AGGACTTCAATTCGCTCGCCAAGTCGCGGCTCGCGGCGGGCGGCTCCCAGCAAGACGTGATCCGGTCCGAGACTCTGATCAGCGAGCTTGACCGGAGCCTGGCGAACAATGAGCAGGAAATCGCCACGGCCCGTTCAGCCTTGGCTCGTCAGATCCACATCAGCCCCGAGGCCGACTTGCAGACACTGGGCACGCTACCGGCCGCCGCCGCCTCTGTCGAGATCGAGAGGCTTTACGAACTTGCCGTGACCGCCCGTCCCGAACTCCAGGGCCGTCTCGCCGCCATCGCCCGAGACGAGAAGGCCGTCGAGCTTGCCCGCAAGCGGTTCTACCCCAACGTCACGCTGGGCCTGACCTACATGGACATGGAGAAGACCAACGCGCAGACGCCGAAAACCGCGAGCGGCGTCCCGAACATCGGCTTCTTCGTCGGCTTCAACCTGCCCGTCTACCGAGCCAAGTACCGGGCAGGCGTCCGTGAGGCCGAGCAGCGCACCATCGCCGACGTCAAGCTTTACGAGGCCCAGCGTGATGAGACCTATAGCGAGATCCGCGATTTCATGACGCAGGCCAAGGTCCAGCAAGGCGTCCTGACACTGCTCCGCGACAGCATCCTGCCCCGCACCAAGGACACGCTGGACCTCGCCAAGAGCGATTTCGGCAAAGGCAACGTCGATTCCGCCACAGTCCTCTCGGCGCAACGCGAGGTGCTCCAGGTCCAGCTCCAGATCGCCCAGATCGAGGGGGAGCTTGGCAAGGCCCTGGCGTCGTTGGAGCGGGCCGTCGGCGGCCAGTGGAACGAGCGCCAGCTCGAACCGCGTCCCTCCCAGGCCCGGACGCCGACCCCTGCCGAAGCCGGCCCTTTCGAATCGGCGGTCCCACCCGAGACATCCGACGTCAGTCGTACCGAGACCCGCGGACCGCGCTGAAACAGCACGGCCTTCACATCGACATTCCCGTGGCGGTGGAGGGTGACACAAGACTGGGCGGTTGCCGGAACGGGTAGCCGATGCTCGGCGGCATCACGCTCGACCTTCCCGCGCCCGACATCCGCCCCATGCCGCCGCCTAACCCCGTCCCGCCGCTCAGACGCATCCCGCCGGGGGAGCCGAAGGTCGCCATTGGGCGGGTGCCTGTCCCGGTACCCCGCGCCGGTCCACCGGACATTGTAGACATGCCGCCGGACAGCGGGGAAAGACTGAACGACGTCCGGTTCGACCCCATCGTCATGGTCGGACGTGACCGGAAGGCGAGTTCAGAACCCCCACCCATGCGACCCGGCATGAACCCCTCGAACATGCCGCCGTAGGGGATGATCATGGGGCTGCCGTCCCCCATGCCGGAGCTGGCGTAGCTCGACGTCGCCCCGTAGCCCCCGAGCGAGCCGGGAGTGCCGTAACCTTGGGCTGAGGCCGAGGAAGTGCCTACTACCAGACCCCCACCGACGGCGAAAGCATAAGTCAAGGTTTTCCACCATGTCGATCGCATCATCCCTCCTTCGGACGTTTCAACAAGCCCTGCTGACCGTATCAAGTTCCGTGGCGATATGGATTGTATCGCCTTCCCATGTTATCGGGCATCAGACCCGGAAGGATCTTTGAGAGTCGAAGAAGTCTGAACTTTCGGTTGTGTCCCAGGCTGGCGTGGGTCACGGTCGGCGGCGTCGCAGGAGACGGTGAAGTCAAGCAAACTTTTAACTGTCCAGGGTAGTCGATACACTGGCCCCACGGAGGTTGAAATGGAAAATCCGTTTCTCGACGATGCCATATATTGCCTACGGCGGGCATCTAAAGCCCTGTGCCTGCTCAGGAATCGCGACTCCTTCTACGACGCGGCGATTTACTACGCATTCGGCATGGAGAAGCTCTTCAAGGCCATCATCCACGACGTCAACCCGGTCTTCCTTCTGGAGGGTTCCGGGTTTGAGAACGCCATCTCCGCGCTATACGACAGTCGTTTGATCGAACGGTCGCGGAAAAAAGCGGACAAGGACGTCAACCGCAGTCTCATCCCCTTTCAGGCGTCGATGCTTCGGGCAGCAAAGTTCAGCCAATCGGTCGAGGACAATATCGGCAAGTTCACCAGGCTTGCAGACATCCGCGGCGCGCTCGCTCACCGCAATTGGACAGAGATCGACGTACCGAAAGCATGCGAATTCCTTCTGCTGACGTTCACGCCGACGGTAGAGCTGTTCGCAGAGGAGATGGAATTCGACGCCGACTCATGCTTTGAGTCGGAGAATGATCGCGAGCGCCTGAAAAAGGTTAGCGATGACCTCGCCGCCCAAGAGAACTTCGGGGACTACATTAAGGACACGCTTGCAAAGCACCTGGCGATCTGGGTGAAGCGGAAAGACAACCCGTTGGAGATGCAAAAAGCGGCAACGGCTACGCAGGCGCTCCTGGGGAATTTCACGCCGGGCGGTCCTTACACAGAGCAGGCGGAATGCCCCTGTTGCGAGCAATCGGCGGTCCTATTCTATCGGTTTATCGACCGCTATGGCCAAGACGAGGTGGCGATCATTGGAGCCTACGCCATAGGACTGTCCTGTTGCTACTGCGACGTCGACCTGGCCGGTTACAGGGCGGTCGATCACTTCAAGCTCAACGATCAAGTCAAGGCGACTTTCGGTGGGAAGCAGGCACCATCCGGACTCTCATGACAACCGGGGTAGGACATCGCTGTCCGTCAATAATTTATGAGTTAACATATATTAATTATCATTAAATATGATCTGGTAAATCAAAATCAGGGGTGGGGGAAGCCAGTTGAGATCGAGTCGTCACGGACCTTATTGCCCACCAACAACTTACCCTGGTCACGCGGCCTCGGCAGGGCCCGAAAAGCGATCGCGATAGCCTCGGAGAAGGTCGTCAGCCCGCCTGTCGAACCTCATGCCAGGCACTTTTTTCCATGAATTTGGGCGTTGCTGAGGACTTCTTCGGACACGCGCCTATGGTCAGCGTGTGGGCAGACAATTTGCGCCGACAGCCTTGTAAGGGGTCAGAGGGACCGTTGATCGCGCAATCACGAGGCTTGGCGGGCGACCGAGCCCACCGTCCAGAAGGCTCGCAGCCTGGGATGTTCAGCCCATGAGAACGGCCCAGTGACCAGAGCAAACTTCAGGGAGCAGGCGTCGTACTCTTAATCCGATTCACCCGGCCTGATCGAGGTGACCCACCACTCGTAATCAACTGCATTCCGACCCGGGCGGTAGTTTGAAAAGAGTTCGATTGCTTCGAGGACATGGGTCAATTCGCTTACACTTGGACTGGTAGCGACGGCCCACTGCTTCATGACCTCCGGCGTCGCAAGGACGGGCACCCCGAGTTCTTTGGCGATCCGACGGGCCTTCTTGTCGTCCGTCAGCACCGACCACCCGCGGCACTTGGCGATGGCCAGCCCCATCGACTCGCCGTC
This sequence comes from Isosphaeraceae bacterium, assembly GCA_043738665.1. Taxonomy (GTDB): domain Bacteria; phylum Planctomycetota; class Planctomycetia; order Isosphaerales; family Isosphaeraceae; genus JAYUFP01. The sequence continues at coordinate 2,923 of JAYUFP010000293.1, read as the reverse complement.
GTCACCGATTCGAGACGCTAATGCGACGTAGAGTTCGATCTCCTGCTCACCAACACATTCGCAGCGTCGCAGAACCCCGGCCTCGAAAGCCGGGGTGAGGTCGATCGGCAATGACACCAGTTTTTCGGGGTCGGCGGGGTCAGGTTGGCGATAAAGTTGCGATTCCCTCTCCACTGCCGTGGGCAGATACCAGTCTCGCCGTAGGGCGGCGAGAATCTGGACGAAGCGACCGCTGGCATACAAGTTGATCGTCCCGCAGGCATCAAGGATAACGGCCGGCATCAGTACGGCTCCGGTCCGTGTCTCAGGATTGATCAGCCAACAGGGAGGTCTCGAAATCGGCGTGCATCGAGCGGGGTCGGCCGTCGGCGTCGACCTCCACGCTGAGCATCGAGTCCTGGATCACCCGGCGGGCTTCCCACACGTCGCACCGCAGGTAGTTGGCGAGTTCCTTCTCGCTCAGCTCGCCCCGCTCGAAAGCGTGGACGGCCAGAAACTTGTACCGCTCAGGGTAAGCCGCCTCCGGGCTGATTTCCGTGGCCAGGCCGAGCCGTTTTTCCGCCTCGCGGACGGACAGCCCCTTCTCCTTCAGCAGATCCCAGGTGCCGCCCCGGAGCAGACCAAGCCCTTCCAAACGGAGGGCCATCGCCTCCATCGACACGGAGTAGAAGTGCTTGAGCTTGACCAGATCAGCGACCTGGAAGTTGCCCGTGCTGTTGACGACCTCGTTGAACCGGAAGCGGACCGACGAAGACGGCATGACGAAGCTCATGGCGAACGACTCGGCGAACCGCTCGTTGGCGGGCTTTCGTCCGGTGACGGTCAGGTAGTCGATCCCGGCCGTGTAGCGGTCGACGATCAGGTGGGCGTACTCGTGCGCGATCGAGGCCCGCTGCTTGTCGGCCGGGTGGACGCTGTTAATGAGGACACACCCGCCGAGGCCGTCCACGAATATGTACATGCCGGCGAACATCCTCGGGAGCCGGGTGAAGAAGATCCGCACGCCGACGTCCGACTCAAGTAGGGTGCGGATGTTCGGGATCGGCTGGTCCCCGAGCCCGAGCCGCTGGCGTTCTCGGTTCGCCACGTCTTCGGCCAACTCGGACACGTTCACCCGTGAGTTCAGTTCGAGCGGCGGCGGATAGTTGAGCCGCATCGGGGCCTTCATCCGCCGTTCGAGGTCGAGGTAGTTCTCGACGAAAACTTTGAACTCGCCGATGGCGGCCCGCAGCTGGTCGGCGTCGTCCGGCTTCACCTTCTCCACTGCCGCCCGGAAGTGCGGCTGGAAGTCGGTCACCGGCTCGGTCGTGCGGACGAAGTGGTGGACCGGCTGGCCGTACAGCGCGGCCAGCTTAACGATTTCGGCGGGCTTCGCGGCCCGCTCCCCCTTTTCGATCGCGATGAACGTGGGGCGGCTCAGCCCGAGGTGCTCGGCGGCCACCTCTTGGGTCATGCCGCGGGACTTTCGCGCTTCGGCCAGCCGCTGGCCGACGATCCGCGGCGAGGCGGATTCGGTCGTCATGGGGTGGCTCCTCCGGCCAGGGCGAGTGAATGAGCGGGCGCGACCCACGGGAGGCCGCGTCGGCGGGCGTCGGCGATCAAGTTTTCCCATTCGCGCCGGTAACGGCGGTACACCTCGACGTGGGGCGCGAGTTCCGCGTCTGTGGCGACCGCACGCGTGGCGTAAAGGTACGTCCGGAAGTATCGGGGCACACGGGCGGCGTCCAGTTCGGCGAGGCGGCCGATCTGTTGGTGAAACGCCCGGATCGGTCCCAGGTTTCTTTCAGGCAAATCGTGGTGCGTCTCTGGGGGCGAGAAGAGATCGATGTCATAAGCGTCGCGGCTTTCCAGGATGCCGGCGACCTGCATGGCTTGGCGGCGGTAAACGCACGCAGGGCAGTGGCCGCATTGCCGCCGGGCTCGGCGGCGGAGCGGGTGGAGGATGCAGGAGAAGGAACTCCGGGCCAACTCTTCGAGGCCTAAATCCCTGACGCGACCGACCATCTCGGCTTTGGTGCGTCCTGAGAACGGAAGGACATACCGAACGCTGGACCCGCTCACGTGACTGATTAGGTCAGACATCAGCCTCAAGAAGTGCGGGTGGGTGCTCCTGGTGGTTCGGTAGTCGGCCGGACCGCTTGACAGCGGCAGGTTTATCGACCCGACGCCCGACTCGTACACCTCGACCTCGCCAGCCGCAACGGTATCTGCGACCATACCGGCGACCGACATGAACAGTATAGGGCGACAGCGGTGGGTCACTTCCCGCAGCCGAGTCCGGAATTCTCGATAAATCCTACCGTTTCTGACGAACGCACCTGCCTGAAACGGCTTCAAGTCGGCCCGCGTAGTCAGACCGCTATTGATAAGCATCCGGAAGTGATCGCGAACCAGTTTACCCTTTTGCATCTGGTGCCGAAGGGTGACGGGGACGAACATCCGCCCGGGCATCGCGGCGAGCCGAGCGGCGAGGCCGACCGCTGAATCCAGGCCGCCGCTGTAGAGTGAGACGATAGGGCGCGGGTCAACAGCGCGGAACAAATCGCGCTGTTGATCGTGTCGGGGGTTCTGTGATGGCTGGAATCGGAAGCACCAGTCGTCCCCGCCACTCAGGAAGTCCACACAGGTCTTCAGCCGGCTCATCGTGTCCGGTCCGGCCCAAAAGCCGGCGTCCAACACCTCGACGTCGAGGACTGGGCTGCGGCGTCCGTTCGTCCGGCGGCACCGCCGCACCCACCCGTCGGCAACGTGAACCGCGGTTGCAATCCGAAGCAAATCGATCTGCCGCTTCGCCAGCAACGCACCGAAATCCCTGTTCTTTCCGGTCGGATACATGCGGACGTGGTCGCCTTCGCGGAGTGCGATCGAACGACTGCCGTCGCTAATCGTGAACCGAAACGAGGATTCGAGCGCGTTCATTCGA
>JAYUFP010000292.1:0-6353 GCA_043738665.1 Isosphaeraceae bacterium | reverse complement strand
GACGGCCGCCGACCAGGTGGGGATCGTCCAGTGCGTCTCCGGGACTCTTCGTTCTCGGCGCGGGAACATCCTCGAACTCAGCCAGACCGTCATGCGCGGTTACTTCACGATCATTCTCGAAGTGGCCTTCCCCGATCGTTCCAGCGCCAAAGCCCTGGCCGGGGCGTTGACGGCTGACGGCGAACGATTCGACCTCACCGTCGCGGTCATCGAGGCGAAAGCCACCAACCCGCCACCCCCGGTTCCCGACGGCGAACGGTTCATCTTGACCGTGCTCGGAGAAGACGCGCCGGGGAACATCCACGGGATCGCCTCATGCCTTTCGTCCCGAGGTGTTAATATCGTCGACTTACACGCGCGGGTCGAGGGGACGCGGTTCTCGCTGGTGATGGAGGCGTATCTCCCCGCCGACCTCGCCCCCGGGATCGTCCGCTCCGACCTCGAAAAATTCGGCGGCGAGCACGGGCTTGAAGCCTTCGTCCAGCATGAGAATATCTTCCTCGCGACAAGCGAGCCGAGCCCCGTCCGGGTCGGGCTTCCCCTCCGAACGCAAGGAGCCGCCGTTGTACCGCACTGAGGACGTTCTGGCCACGTTGGGCATGATCCGGCAGCATAAACTCGACGTCCGCACGGTGACGATGGGCATCGACCTTTCGAGCTGCGCGTCACCCGACCTGTCGGAGCTTTGTTCGCGAGTCCGCGACCGGCTCCTGCACTTCGCGGGTCGTCTCGCCCCGGTCTGCCATGAGGTCGAACAGCGTTATGGGATACCGATCGTGAACCGGCGGATCGCCGTCAGCCCGATCGCGAGCGTCGCTTCGGCGCACACGGCGGAGGGCTACATTCAGCTCGCAAGGACGCTCGACGCCGTCGCGAAAGAGGTCGAGGTTGATCTCGTCGGCGGGTTCTCCGCCCAGGTTCAGAAGGGTTGGACCGAAGGCGCGAAGAGGCTGATCAGCACCTTGCCGGAAGTCCTTTCGACGACCCAGCGCGTTTGTGCCAGCGTGAACGTCGGCACGACCGCGGCCGGGATCAATATGGATGCGATCCTGGCGCTGGGGCATGTGCTCAAGGACACGGCGGAGCGGACGATCTCCCACGACGGATTCGGGTGCGCAAAGCTCGTGATCTTCGCCAACGCCCCCAGCGACAACCCGTTCATGGCGGGAGCGTTCCACGGAGCCGGGGAGCCTGACTGCGTGATCAATATCGGAGTGAGCGGGCCAGGTGTCGTGAAGGCGGCCGTTGAAGACCTTTTGGCCCATGCGGCAACCAACCCCACGCTCGGCGAGATTGCCGAGGAGATCAAAAGCACGGCGTTCCGCGTCACGCGAGTCGGCGAGTTGATCGGGCGTGAAGTGGCGGCGAGGCTTGGCGTCGCGTTCGGGATCGTCGATCTCTCGCTCGCCCCCACACCGCAAGTCGGCGATAGCGTCGGTGAAATCCTCCAGGCCATGGGAGTGCTCAAGATCGGGGCTCCCGGCTCGACCGCCGCGCTCGCGCTGCTGAACGACGCGGTGAAAAAGGGGGGCTCGTTCGCATCGTCTTCGGTGGGAGGGTTGTCGGGCGCGTTCGTCGCCGTCAGCGAAGACGCGGCGCTCGCCCAGGCGGTCGAAAAAGGCTACCTGACGCTCTCAAAATTGGAAGCCATGACCGCGGTGTGCTCGGTGGGTCTCGACATGATCGCCGTACCAGGCGATACCGACGCGGAGACGCTCGCCGCATTGATCGCGGACGAGGTCGCCATCGGAGTGATCAACCATAAGACCACGGCGGTACGAGTGATCCCGGTGCCGGGAAAAGGCCCCGGAGATCGCGCCGTGTTCGGGGGTTTGTTCGGCGAGATGATGATTCTGCCGGTCCACGCGGCGGGCGGTTCGACCGAGTTCGTCCGACACGGAGGGCGAATTCCCGCCCCTTTGTCGAGTTTGAGGAATTGAGTCTTCGAGGTCTACAGCGGTTCTCACTCGGGTCGCACACGAGGAAACTCGTTCCCACGCTCTGCGTGGGAATGCCGTCCTCGACGCTCCGCGTCGTCTTCCGCCGGGTCAACGCCGGACGGGCCGCGGAGCGGCCAAGACGGCATTCCCACGCAGAGCGTGGGAACGAGTTCAAACGTGTGCAATGCGAGTGGGAACCGCTCTAATGAACTGTATTCGGCTTAAATCTGAAGGAAGACACCGGGATTGACGCGGAAGTGCTTCGCAAACGATTCGATGTGCTTCCGGTTCAATTTGCGTTTACCGACGAGGAGTTCAGAGATTGTCGACTCGGCGACGCCGGTTGCGGAGGAAACCTCTGACTGAGTCGTCTCGCGACTCTCGATCAGGTGACGAAGCATTTCCGCGTCCGTGACCGACGGCATCGGATGGATTTCGGTTTCGTACTTTTCGACGAGAACGCTGAGGACGTCGAGGTAATCATTCTCTTCGGGTGAGAGGGCCTCTTTGTCGATAAGCGAGTCGATCATCGCGATCGCGCGGTCGAGTTCGATATCCGAGCGAATCGGGCGGAGTGGAACCTCGCGAACGAGGTCGAGATAATGATCATCATTGGCTGCGTTTCGGTTTTTTTTTGCTGTCGCGGGCTTGGACACGGCCAAATTCCCTCTTGGGACCTTCGTCTTTTTTCCAGTCCCCACGATCGTAGTCGGCGTGCGTGAGGATGTCGCGAACGAAGATTTTGCCTCGGTTGAAATGGATTGCGACAATCAACCGATATTTATTTCCACCGATGTTAAAGACGGTCAATTTCCCAACTTGGTCAGCGGACGGGAAGAGATTTCGTACCTCAGCGAGATGAGCCCACTCCGCATGTCTTGCTTCCTTAAACCACGTCGAGAGAGGCTTCTCGGCATCGGGGTAAGCAGCCCAAAACTCCCGTAGCCGCTTCTGCGAAATAATGTGCATTGGGGGAAACGTCCGGCTATCAAAGCCTGGTTCCTCCTTCGTAGCGGCTCTCTTGGACGTTCGTCGTCCAGAATGGTGTCGATTGCCCGATCAAGGGTCGAATTCGAATGGCACTTGGTTAAAGACTTTGTACAGTAGATTTCGCGGGGTTGTACGCAGCATTTGAGCCTGTTTTCAATGCACATTTGCTCTTAACCGAGTGCCATTCGTTTCTGACCCCTTGGAATTTCTCTGAAAACTGTTCTGGCCTACGCTACCGTGACCGCGACGTTGGCGGGCGGATCGGGGTCGGCGGTGATGATACGCGAGAAAACCGACCGTGGCGCACAACACGGTCGCACACGCGGGCTCGGGGACCACGGTCAGAGTGTCGATCGTGCCTGTGTAGAGGATTTTTGATTGAGAATAATACGACTCGTGGACGGAAAGCCGCGCATCGGGAAAGTCGACGAGGTTGAGGACGGTCGGCGGGGCGAGCGAACCGAAGACCGAGCGCGTGAGATTGGTCATTTCGAGGTCGATGAGCCGCGCGGCTCCGAGGTTTTCAGTCGAAACGCTGAGGCGTGTGAAAGGGCCATCGGGGGCACTGACGCCTCTGTTGAAGACCTGCTGACCGGGATAGTCGCGCTCGGAGACTTCAACCTGGACTCCGCCGGGGTTCGCGAGGACGGTCTGTCCGCCGATCTGGAGTGTTATCCCTGAACCGTCGGTGGGAGTGCGCCCCACGTAGGAGAGGCCGTAGTAATATGACCGGAAACCCTCCCCCATGCCCGTACCGGAGGTCTTATGCTCAGGATCGTAAGTGAACATGCCAGAAAATCTGGTGCCCGGAGCCACGCCGGTCGAAGAGTCGGCCGACGTGATCACGCCTCCATACTCGTACATGATCGGGGCTGCATGGGAAGTCGAGGCCGCGAACAATACCGCAGCCGTGCCCAGCCAAGTCGCAATCTTCGATGACATGTCGCTCTCCGTAACTCCGTTGTGCGTCCGTGCGAAGGCAACGCATCATCACGAAGTTCGGGGATACCGTCAAGCCTGCCTGACCTCACCCCGGCACGCGGAAAAGGGGTTGGAGGGGGAAAAGGTGTCGGGTACGAATGGCACTCAGTTAAGAGCGGATGTGCATTGAAAACAGGCTCAAATGCGGTGTACAACCCCCCGAAATCTACGATACAAAGTCCTTAACCGAGTGCCATTCGCGTCGGATTCCTATCCTCAACGACGAAATTATAGTTCACAGAATGCGAATTTACAATCGTGTTTTTCGCATTTTGTGAACTTTTTTCAGAATCACGCCGCCACGACTTCCGCCAAAAGCATCCGCGTCGCCTTTTCTCGCGGCTCTTCAAAGATCTGCGCGGGCGGGCCGGATTCGACGACCTTCCCGCCGTCGAAAACATGCACGATATGTGCAACTTGCCGGGCGAAGTGCATGGCGTGAGTGACGACGATCATGGTCAGGCCGTCTTTCGCGAGGTCGGTCATGACGGCCAGAACCTCGTTGGTCATTCGCGGATCGAGGGCGCTCGTGGGCTCGTCGAAAAGGATCGCTTGGGGTTCCATCGCGAGGGCGCGGGCGATCGCCACTCTTTGCTGTTGCCCTCCCGAGAGTTGGCGGGGCAACGCGTCAAACTTGTCGGCGAGACCCACCCGATCGAGCAGTCGTCGAGCCCGTTCAACGGATTCCTCGCGGTCGAGTCCGAGCACACAGACCGGCGCTTCGATCACGTTCTGAAGGACCGTCTGGTGGGCGAACAGGTTGAAGCTCTGGAAGACCATGCCCACCCGTCGACAAACCTGCCGAAGGCACGCGGCGCGTTCCGAGCCGGGCATGTCCACGGAGAGACGAAGGCCGTCGATCTCGATCGTCCCCCCCTGGAACCGTTCAAGGCCGTTGAGACAGCGGAGAAACGTGCTCTTTCCCCCGCCGGAAGGGCCGATCACCGCCGCGACTTCGCCACGCTCGACGGAGAGGCTCAGTCCCTTCAAGACCTCGAGGTTTCCGTGCCGCTTCACCAGGCCATTCACTTCGATCATGCTCATGCCGGAACACCCCCCTTCGAGCCCAGGCCCGCGAGACGCCGCTCTGACCACCTTGAGAACCAGGACAACGGCAAGCTCATCGCCAAATACATGAACGAGGCCGCCAGCGCGAACTCGACGACGCCTCCCGTGCTGTTCGCCAGGATCGAATACTGCTTGGTGAGCTCCACAAGCGTGATCACCGAACACACCGAGGTATCCTTGAACATGGCGATAAAATCATTCGTCACCGGTGGAATCACGATACGAACCGCCTGGGGCACGATCACGCGACGGAGCGCCAGCTTTCGAGACATGCCCAGCGCCAATGCCGCCTCCATCTGCCCGACGGGAATCGCCTGCAACCCCGCGCGATAGATCTCCGCCTCATAGGCCGAGTAATTCAGCGCGAGGCCGATGATCCCCGCCTGCCACGCCGAGAGGTTCAGAAGGTAGAAAAGTACATAAAGTTGAAGCATGAGGGGCGTCCCTCGAAGCAGTTCGACATACCCGGCGAGCAGCCATTTCAAAGGCGTCGGCCCGTAGAGCCGGCCGAGTGCCACGGTTAGCCCGAGGATCATGGCCAACGGCATCGCCGCGACCGAGAGGCCCAACGTGACGAAAGCCGCCTCGATCATCACGGGAAGATAGCGCCGCAAGAGCAAACGACCCGTGGGGCCCGCCGAACCCGTGACGTTCAATGAGCCGATCGAGAGCCTGGAAAGCTCATCCTGGGCGTCGTTCCAGATCCCGTAGCGTTCGTAGAGCCGCCGCAGATCGCCCGAAGCGATGAGGTCACCGATGCCCTGGTCGACGGCGTCGCGGAGGGATTCGTCGCCCTGGCGAAAGTACATCACGTAATACCCCGAGCCGACCGGTTCTCCGGCGAACGTCAGGACGGGAAAGCGTCCGCGATAGAAGGTCGCCGCGGGAAGGTCCTGCAATGTCGCGTCGATCTGGCCGTGGCTCGCGGCCGTCATCGCGTCGGTCGCTCCATCGAATCGGACGACCTCGACGAAGGGTTCACCGTGTTCGACGGCGTAGACGTCCGCCGAGGACGCGACGAGGACACCGACTTTCCATTTCCGGCCGTCGGTTCGAGGAGTCTTTAGTGACTCCCACGACGAGATCCCGCCCCCCCGAGGACTCATCAACTGGAGGCGATACACGTAGTAAGGCCGGGTGTGGAGGTAGCCCCGCGCGCGGGTTTCGGTCCACTCGTACCCGTTCACGACGAGGTCGACGTGCCGCGATTCCAGGTTCTGGAGCAGGCGGTCCCATTGTCCTTGAGCGAACTCGGCGCGAACACCGAGTTTCTTTGCCAGGGAGCGAAGCATCTCGACCTCGAAACCGGTGACGTCTCGGGGCGCTTCGGGGTCCGGAAAAATGTAGGGGCCGCCGCCTTCCTTGTCGGAGCCG
>JAYUFP010000291.1:0-6363 GCA_043738665.1 Isosphaeraceae bacterium | reverse complement strand
GATTATTATTGGCAATATAGCCTGCAGAAAAGAGAGTCACCGGGTCTTGATAACGAAAAACGACGCGACCGTTGCCGGGGGAAAGCAACGAGTCGCGTCGGTAGTCCGTGCCCATCGGCGTCGATGAGTTCGCCGAACGAACCCACGACAGCCCATGGTCACGGTTTTTCAAGGATCGTGGGTCGAGAAGAACCCACATGATAATGATTCACGATCAGGGGGTCGGCGGCGGGGGGATATTGGGGTTGATCGGGTTGCCGTTGATCGAAGTATCACCCGAACCTCCGTTTGTCGGAAAATCTCCGCCTCCGGAAATGCTCGCGATTTGCTCGTCGCTTAACTCGGCCCCGACCGACGCCCCTTTGCTCTTGGCGTTCGCGTCAATCTTGCCCGTTTGAGTCTTCGCGGCTCCGAGGCTCTGGTCGCGGTTCATCGCAGAATCCTCCCTAAATTGAATCCGGCCTTGGGGCGAACGGTTTACCGTGGAGAGAGTCGCAAGAGGTCTGGAGATCAAAGGTGGACGATTTCATCCCCCTTCCACTCTTGTTTTCTCCACTTGTGTCCTCGACACCAGTAGATCGCAAGCCGAGTGGAAACGTGATGCCTTTTTTTGGTTTTTTTCCAACCGAACAGAATGGGTCCGTCGTCACGGCCTCGGGGTCGGCTCCCATGAGACGGCAGCGAAGTTTCACGACAATGAACTGAGATGTCATGCTCAAGACGGATGCGATTTGCCCTTTTTCTTGCCGTAACACGAATCAGACCAGACTCTTAAGAAGCGGTGCCTTGACGGCCGAGGGGGCGCGGCCGACGATTTCGTCCCAAGACTCCACTCCCGGGTTGGCGCGCTTCATCTCTCAGGTGCTCCAACGTATTCCGGAATCGTTCGCGGGAGGATCGCAAAGTCTGTCCTTCTCCCCCCGGGAGAAGGTGGCCAAAGGCCGGATGCGGATCCCTGGTCTCGGCCTCAAGCAAGAAACCCCTCATCCGACGCTTCGCGGCGGGTTTGAATATTTCAAGCACAGCCACAAGTGGACGTTTCTCCCATTGGACAAGTGGATACGGATGCGACTGCGAAGCCTGCTCCGTAAACGCCCGGGCCTGAAGGGACGCGGACGCGGACGCGGAGCCGACCATCAACGCCGGCCGAACTTCTTCTTCGCCGACCAAGCGCTCTACAGTTTGAACCAAGCCCACGAGTCGGCGAGTCAATCCTCTTCGAGGCAAAACCACCGACTGGAGAGCCGGCTGCGGGAAATCCGCCTGCCCGGTTCGGAGGGAGGGGGGGCCGAACTCAATCGGCGCTTCCTACCCCTATCAAAGAGGCCTCCTCTCCGTTCCCCCTCGAACGGCGACCGCGTATAACAACAAGATCAACCACCCGAGCCGAACCCACGCCACGCGCCGAGCCCCTCCATGATCCGACCGACCGACCCGTCCGACACCGAACCCCTCTGCAAAATCGCCGACGAAACCGGCGTTTTTCGCGACCTCGAAGTCCAGGCGCTGCGCGAGGTTCTCGACGACTACCACGCGATGGAACCCGGCCACCTGCACCGATCGGTCACCCTGCTCGACGATCACGGCGAAGTGCTCGGCCTCGCTTATTACGCCCAGGCCGCGATGACCGACCGGACGTGGTATCTCTGGTGGATCATCGTCGATAAGGGCCGGCAGTCGAAGGGGCTGGGCTCGCAATTATTGAAGCACGCGGAAGCCGAAATCATCGCGATGAACGGCCGGATCATGCTCATCGAAACGTCATCTCTTCCGATGTACGAGCCGACCCGGGGCTTCTACCTCCGCCACGCTTACGAAAACGTCTGCGCGATTCCCGACTACTATGCCGATGGCGACGACGTCACCATCTTCGCCAAGCGGTTCCTGCCGAAAGACCCGTCGTGAGCGTTCACCCCACCGCCCTCGACCTGAAAGCCTTCGCCGCCGAGTGCGAGACGACCTTCACCAGACGCTCCGGGCCGGGAGGTCAGAACCGAAACAAGGTCGAGACCGCCGTGGTCCTCCGCCACCGCCCGACCGGAATCGGAGCCGAGGCCTCCGAACGCCGAACCCAGGGCGAAAACCTGAAAGCCGCCCTGTTCCGCCTCCGGGTCAACCTCGCCCTCCAGATCCGCCGGCCTTACGCGCTGGGGGCTTCACCCAGCGACCTCTGGAAATCGCGCTGCAACGGGGGGAAAATCGTCCTCAGCCCCGAACACGACGACTTCCCGGCCATCCTGGCGGAAGCCCTCGACGTGCTGGACGCCTGCGGAATGGACGTCAAAGCGGCGAGCGAGTCTTTGAACTGCTCGGCCACGCAGTTGACGAAACTGCTCAAGGGCGAGCCGAGGGCCATGAAAAAGTTAAATGACGCACGGGTACATGAAGGACTGCGGCCGTTGCTCTGATCCCTATTGAGGGCGACGACCCGCCCTACGTCTCGAGGTACAACCCGATCGAGCATCGGCTCGTCCCTCCTGTGACGCGGGCCAGTCGCGGCGTGATCTTGCGGACTCTGGAGACGGTGCGGCATGACCTCTTCAAGACCGAAACCGCCACGGGCCTGACGACCCGCATTGGAATCCTTGACAAGGTGTACCAGACAGGCCGCAAGTGTTCGGCGGGATTCAAGAAGGCCATGAAGATCGTCTTCGACAAGTTTCTCACCAAGTGGAGACGCCCTCAGCCACGACCGCATCGACCTGCGTACGATCGATGTGTGTTCGCTCGAACCCTATCTGGGGCCTGGTCAAGTGGTGGCGGTCGACGTGGCCAGGGGGTCGCATCCGCGGGTTTCCGACGTGAAAATCGCTGTCAAAGCCGAGACCGTCGTGATTCACACAGGCCCATTCCCCGACCCCACCGTTTTCAACGAGGACTTCGCCTCGCTCTTGCCCGAACTCGTGACGACCCTTTACGATCGGGGGTACGGCTCATCGGGGTCGATACCCCCAGCGTCAACCGCCTCGATTCCGCCGACCTGCCGACGCATAAAACTTTCTTGAAATGGGACATGGCCATCCTTGAAGGCCTCGGTCTTGCGAACGTTCCCGAGGGCGAGCACGAACCGATCGCCCTGCCCCTGAAACCGGTCGGGTTCGACGCGAGCCCGGTTCGTGCCGTCTTGCGGAGCCGATCGTGACACCCGACGACCCCCTGCTCGCGTTCCGCGACCGCTTCCCGATCCTCTCGCAGACGAATTATCTGATCAGCAACTCCCTGGGAGCCGTCCCGGCGGCGGCCGAGGCGAGGCTCCGCGAATATTATGCGATCTGGGCCACACGGGGCGTCCGCGCCTGGGAAGAGTCCTGGTGGACCCTCGCCGCCGACCTCGGCGATCTCGTCGCCCCCCTGATCGGCGCGGGCCGTGGCGAGGTCGTCTTCCAGCCCAACGTCACCCTCTCGCACGCCATCATCTTCAGCGCGTTCGAATTCACGAAGCGCTCAAAGATCGTCACCGACGCCATGCACTTCCCGTCGATCCTCTACTTGATCGAACAGCAAAAGCTCCGAGGGGCCGAAGTCGTCGTGGTTCCCACCCAAGACGGAGTGACCATCGACACCCAGCGCCTCCTCGAGGCGATCGACGATCGCACCGCGTTCGTGAACGTCTCGCATGTTCTGTTCAAGAGTGCATACATCCACGAAGTCGGGGCGATCTCCGATAAGGCCCGCGAAGTCGGCGCGATCACCGTCATCGACGGCTACCAATCCGTCGGCACGATCCCGGTGGACGTCGCCGAGTCGGGGCTCGACGTTTATATCGGGGGCTGCCTCAAATGGCTCTGCGGGGGACCGGGCGCGGCGTTCTTGTGGGTCCGGCCGGGCCTGCGGGAAAAGCTTACACCCTCGCTGACCGGCTGGATGTCGCACGCGAAGCCGTTTGACTTCTCGCCCGATTTGCAACGACGCAACGACGCCTGGAGGTTCCTGCACGGAACTCCCGCCATACCCGCCCTTTACGCGGCGATCTCCGGACTGGAAGTGATCCACGAGGCGGGAGTGAAAGCGATTCGCGAGAAATCGACGAGGCAAACCGCGCGTCTGCTGGAATTGGCCGACGCAAAGGGTTTCCCCTGTACGACGCCGCGAGACCCCTCGAAACGCGGCGGGACCGTTGCCTTTGACGTCGAACATGGATACGAGGTTTCTCAAGGGCTCAAGTCGCTCGACATCCTCTGCGACTACCGCCCGGGAGCGGGGGTCCGCTTGTCGCCGCACTTTTATACGAGGGATGACGAACTCGACGCGGCCGTTGAGGCGATCTCGGAAATCCTGGCGGGGAGTGCATGGAGGGCGTTTTCGGCAAGGAAGTCGGCGGTGACCTGAGTTTTTCCGGCCGGAACGACGTTGGAAAGCGCTCTTTTTCGTTGCTTGCGGGCGTTCTCAGGGGATAATGCCCGATGCTCCCCCCGCGATCTCGAACCCGGCCGAGGGAATGGTTCCCACCTTCCGCATCAAGGGACAACTCATGACGCGCACCGTTCGACTCGCCCTCCCGGCCCTCCTGGCCGCCGCGCTCGCCGCGCCTTTGGCGAACGCCGCCGAACCGACCGCCGGCCTGAAGACCGGCACGCCCGACATCAAGTCGGCCGGTCCCCTCGCCTTCGGACCCGACGGAATTCTCTTCGTCGGAGACACCCAAGGCGCAGCCCTCTTCGCCATCGACAGCGGCGACCGCACCGCCGGCGCGAAGACGAAGCACGCGATCAAGGTCGAAGACCTTGCCGGAAAGGTCGCCTCCCGGCTCGGCACCGACGTCAAGAACGTCACGATCAACGACCTCGCCGTGAACCCCCTCTCGGGCAATGTCTACCTCTCCGTCGCCCGAGGCAAGGGGCCGGACGCGACCCCGGTCATTCTCCGGGTCACGGCCGCCGGCAAGATCGACGAACTCTCGCTCGAAAAGGTGAAGTTCGCCAAGGCCGACGTCCCGAATCCTCCCTCCGTCGACAAGGTCCAGAGGGGTCAGAAGCTACGTAACGAGTCGATCACCGACCTCGCCTATGTCGATGGTCGCGTTTTCCTCGCGGGTCTCTCCAACGAGGAATTCTCCTCGCGACTCCTGGCGATCCCCTTCCCCTTCGGCGACCAGACCGACGGCGCAGGGGTTGAGATTTATCACGGAGCCCACGGCCGACTCGAAACGGCGTCGCCGGTCCGCACGTTCGTTGCCTACTCGATCAACAACGAGCCCTACCTGCTCGCCGCCTACACCTGCACCCCGCTGGTGAAGGTGCCCGTAGCCGCCCTGAAGCCCGGAGCCCATGTGAAGGGCACGACGATCGCCGAACTCGGCAACATGAACCGCCCGCTCGACATGATCGTCTACCAGAAGGACGGCAAGGATTTCCTCCTCCTGGCCAACAGCGCCCGAGGCCTGATGAAGATCCCGACCGAGAAGGCGGACAACGCCTCGGCAATCACCAAGAGGGTCACCACCGAGACCCAAGGCATCGGCTACGAGAAAATCGCCTCACTTCAAGGCGTTGTTCAGCTCGACAAGCTCGACGATACCCATGCTTTGGTCTTGATCCAGACCAAAGGCGGGGCGCTCAACCTTGAGACCGTTGAACTGCCGTGATTGGTCACTTCCAGAAATCCCGGTGCCGCATGTGGGGCCGGGATTTCTTCCGTACGTGAGAGCACAGTCCAGTCCAGTAGGCTGGGTCGTGACCCACCAATGGGTATGACCTTGGAATGATAGCTGGGTCACGACCCAGCCTACGGAACTTGATTGTGTCAATGTGATTAGTGGTTATGTAATAGCATCAAATCACCTAGCCAGAACTGGAGCCATCGCTATCGCTTGCGTAAACGGGGACATCGCGCTTAGTATGCAGGGCCACTCTTTACCGGGTTACCAATGAATATAATGAATAAGTGGCAAATTAAAACTTCGCAAATGATGAGTTTAATGGCGGTTTTCGCGTGTTTGCTCTTTATTATTCAGATAACATACAGATGTATAATGTGTTACCAACTCGCCAGACAAAATGCAGACCAAAAAGAAACCTATCTTCAGGTGGCTAAGGACGCAGATGACGCGTCACGAGAATTTCGAGAGAGATCTGAAAACCTAAATATTCTCGTCGGAGACGAGGCATCGAGGACGCTGCTTATTCAGAGACGCCGATTAAAAGAAGATGCATTTGCAAAGCACGCCGAAGAAGCGAGAATCAAAGCAAAAGCTTTTGAATCCGCAGAATTTATTTATGTGGATGCGATGTGGCATCCTTGGCGCATCCTACCAACCCTACCGAACGGCAGACGCGAAGGGGACATCCCTATTCATCAATGAAGTCCAGTAGGCTGGGTCGTGACCCAGCAATGGGTATGACGTCGGAATGAAAGCTGGGTCAC
>JAYUFP010000290.1:0-6366 GCA_043738665.1 Isosphaeraceae bacterium | reverse complement strand
GGACGCCAGCACGTCGTTCTTCTTGAGCAAGCCTCGCCGAAGTTCGACGATTCTGGGCGTCATCTTTATTACTCATGTCGACTGCGGATCATCGTTCCGTCATAGACGATCAGACACTCATGATACGAGCCCTCGATCGCCGCGGTCAAACCCTCGTGGCGTCGCGGTGCTTGACCCAGCCGATCGCGGCTTGCCCCAGGGCGAGTCCGCCGTCGTTCGGGGGGACGATGCGGTGAGTCAGGACGCGGAACCCTTGTTCTCGCAAATGTTCCACCGAAAGGTCCAGGAGCCGCAGGTTTTGAAAGACGCCGCCGCTCAAAACAACAACGTCGAGGCTGGTCCGGGACCTGACGATATTGCATACCCGCACGATAAGTGTGGAGACGAAGCGATGAAAGCGCATCGCGAGTACCTGCCGGCTCTCGCCTCGTCTTAAGCCTTCGATGAGCCGCCTGAGCACGGGGACAGGGTCGATCGTGATCGTGTCCCCGGCGATATCGATTTGGAAGTCCCCTGTTACGAACTCATGACTCGGGGAGCAAATCGACTCCATCTCGATCGCCGCCTGCGCCTCGTACGAGACCTCGTGCCTGACACCGATCAGGGATGCGACGGCGTCGAATAGCCGTCCCATGCTGCTGGTCGGCACGCAATTGAGTCCAGTCTCGAATTGCCGGAGCAGAATCTTTCGCTCTTCGAACGGACAAGCGGCAACGCAAGGCAAATCCTCGTCCCAGGCGATCCCTGCCGCCCAGAGGTGAGCGAGCGCAACGCGATACGGCCGCTTCACGGCCGCATCTCCGCCGGGGAGCGAAATGTAGCTGAGGTGTGCCACGCGTTTGAAGTCTCGATAATCGGCGATCAGAAACTCGCCACCCCAGATCGCGCCGTCGGTTCCGTAGCCGGTGCCGTCGAAGATCACGGCGATCACCGGACTTGACCCGTCCAGGCCGTTCTCGGCCATGATCGACGCGGCGTGGGCGTGGTGGTGCTGAACGGCTAATGTTGGAGCCCCCGTCGCAGCCGAACGCGCTTCGGCCCAGGCGGTCGACGCGTATCCGGGATGCATGTCGTGGACAAGAACATCGGATTTCGCCCGGAATAGGCCTTCAAAGTGGTCGGCGGCGCGTTCGAACGCTTGCAACGTTTCAAGGTTCCCCATGTCGCCGATATGTGGTCCTACGTACGCATAGGGCGGCTTGACCAGACAGAACGTCGCCTTGAGCTCGCCGCCAACGGCCAGGACGGTCGGCCCATCACCGGGGATCGGCCAGACGACGGGAAATGGTGCGTATCCCCTCGACCGCCGGATCGGCGCTTCTTGGTTTTCGAAGACGCGAACGACCGAATCGTCGCAAACGACGTGAATCGGCCGATCGTGGACGAGAAAGTAGTCTGCGATGAAGCTCAATCGGGAGAAAGCCTCGGAGTTATCGCGGGCGATCGGCTCCTCACTTCGATTGCCGGAGGTCATTACGAGCGGCCCGTCTTCGAGTAGAAGGTGATGCAAGGGTGTGTAGGGAAGCATCACACCGACGTAAGCATTCGCGGGCGCCACGGATTCAGGGAGTTTCGACCGCGGAACTTTGGAGAGCAGGACGATCGGACGTTCCTTTCCGCTCAAGATCCGTTCTTCTTCGCCGCTTACGTCCGCGTGACAGCGTAGCGAAAGCATGTCCGCGAACATGACCGCGAACGGTTTTCCTGCTCGACCTTTACGTTCGCGAAGACGCGTTACGGCGGCGTCGGAACTGGCGTCGCACGCGAGGTGGAATCCCCCGAGGCCCTTTACGGCGACGATTTTCCCGGCCGAGAGTGCCTCCTTCGCAGCGCGGATTCCGTCCTCTCCTTGCACCCATCCCGCGGCTGAATCGGGTAAATCCAAGGCTTCGGATGCCCGTTCAGAGGGGACTAGCCAAACCTTTGGCCCGCAAGCCGGACAAGCGTTCGGCTGCGCGTGGAACCGGCGATTGAGCGGGTCGTCGTACTCCACCAGACAATCCGCACACATGGCGAACCCGGCCATCGTGGTGTTCGGCCGGTCGTAAGGAAGCTCCCGCAAGATCGTGTAGCGCGGGCCGCACTGGGTGCAATTCAGGAAGGGATAACGGAATCGGCGGTCGGAAGGGTCGAACAATTCGCGGAGGCAGTCAACGCAGGTCGCCAGGTCAGGAGAAACCGGCGTGCTACCCCCGCGCCGGTCGTGACTCTCGACGATCGTGAACTCCGATTCCTCGCAAATGGCGAGCTCTTGATAGGAGACCACCTGAATCACCGCGAGCGGCGGCGGTTCCGTCAACAAGGCCCCCTGAAAGTCAAGGATCGACCCGGCCCGCCCCTGGATCTCGATGAAAACACCCGTCGAATCATTCCAGACCCGCCCGCTAAGCCCGAATCGTCTTGCCATCGCATGCACATAAGGGCGATATCCAATTCCTTGAACAAGTCCCCGGACCTGAATCCGCCGTCGCACTGGAATGTCGTCGTCGGACCCCATCATTCGCACTCCCTTCCCCCGTGGCATTTCGACTTCATCATAATCGAGTCATCTCCGAACCGATGCGTCAAGAATCAGGTTGCGTAAACTTCCCAGACTTCCTAAACTTCTATTTTGTCATTATCGACAAAGTCTTGACTTGCGGGGAGACGTTTCATGATAAGGTCGGCGCGAAGCGTGTGGTTTTTGGGGATGGCGCTGACGTTCTGGGGAGCAACGGCCCGGGCGCAGGACGGTGCCGCTTCGGCGGTCATCTCGGGATTATCCTTCCGGGGGATCGGCCCGGCGTTCATGTCGGGGCGGATCGTCGATGTCGCCGTCGACCCGGTGAAGCCGAGCACCTGGTATGTCGCCGCCGGCTCGGGAGGCGTCTGGAAGACGACCAACGCCGGGACGACCTTCTCACCGATTTTTGACGGCTACGGCTCCTACTCGATCGGCTGCGTGACGATCGACCCGAACAACCACCTGGTCGTCTGGGTGGGCACCGGTGAGAACAACAGCCAGCGCTCCGTGGGCTACGGCGACGGCCTCTACAAATCCGTGGACGGCGGCAAGTCGTTCGCAAAAGTGGGCCTCGACAAGTCCGAACATATCGCCAAGATTTTGGTCGACCCGCGCGACTCCAAGGTCGTTTACGTGGCCTCGCAAGGCCCGCTCTGGTCCGCAGGCGGCGACCGTGGCCTTTACAAGACCACCGACGGCGGCAAAACCTGGAGCGCCGTGCTCTCGATCAGCGAGAACACCGGCGTCACCGACATCGCATTCGATCCGCGAAACCCCGACGTTCTCTACGCCGCGTCGTACCAAAGGCGTAGGCATGTGTGGACATTGATCGACGGCGGACCCGAATCTTCGGTCTACAAATCGACCGACGCCGGGGCGTCCTGGCGCAAGATAAACGGCGGCCTTCCCGGGGGAGACAAGGGGCGGATCGGCTTGGCTGTCTCGCCGATCAATCCCGATGTCGTCTATGCGACTGTCGAGGCCGGCAAAGGCGAGGGCGGCTTTTACCGCTCCGAGGACGCCGGCGAAACCTGGACCAAGCGGAGTTCGCAACTCTCAAGCAGTCCGCAGTATTATCAAGAGTTATTCATCGACGCCAAGGTCTTTGACCGTGTCTACGCGGTCGACACGATGTTGCAAGTGACCGAGGACGGCGGCGCATCCTTCCGGCCCGTCGGCGAGCGATGGAAGCATGTCGATAATCACTCGGTCTGGATCGACCCGAACGATTCCGAACACCTGATCGTCGGCTGCGACGGCGGTCTTTATGAAACCTGGGACCGCGGCCGAAACTATCACTACAAGGCGAATTTGCCGCTCACGCAGTTTTACAAGATCGCCGTCGATGACGAGAAGCCGTTTTACAACGTCTACGGCGGCACGCAAGACAACGCCACGCAAGGCGGCCCCTCGCGGACCAACAACGTTCACGGCATCCGCAACAGCGACTGGTTCGTGACTGTCTTCGGCGACGGGTTCGACCCCGTGATCGACCCGACGAATCCGAATATCATCTATTCTCAATGGCAATACGGCGGCCTGATCCGCTACGACCGTAAATCGGGCGAGCGGATCGACATCAAACCCCAGGAAGACAAGGGCGGACCCGCGCTCCGCTGGAACTGGGATTCGGCCTTGATCCTCAGCCCGCACTCGCCCACACGGCTCTATTACGCCGCGCAGATCGTCTATCGGTCCGACGACCGAGGCGAGAACTGGAAGGCGATCAGCCCCGATCTTTCGAGAAATGTTGACAGGAATAAACTCAAGGTCATGGGCCGCGTCTGGGGGGTCGACTCGGTCGCCAAGAACGATTCGACCTCGTTTTACGGCTCGGTCGTCGCGCTCGCCGAATCCCCGATGGTCGAAGGACTGATCTATGCGGGCACCGACGACGGCCTGATCCAGATCACCGAGGACGGGGGCAAGACCTGGACGAAGGTCGAGGAGTTCCCGTTCACAAACACGCCGGGACATGTGTACGTGAGCGACATCGAAACTTCGCGACACGACAAGAACACCGTTTACGCATGCCTGGATAACCACCAGAACGGCGACTTCAAGCCTTATCTCTTGCGGAGCACGGATCGAGGCGAGAACTGGACGCTGATCTCCAGCGACCTTCCCGAGCGCGGCACGGTTTACACGGTGGCCGTCGATCACGGGTCGCCGGACGTGCTGTTCGTCGGCACCGAGTTCGGAGTCTTCACGACGCTCGACGGCGGCAAGCGCTGGAAGGCGTTGAAGTCGGGAATCCCGCCGATCGCCGTCCGCGACCTCGAAATTCAGCGCAGGGAAAACGACCTGGTCGTCGGCACGTTCGGCCGGGGGATTTACATCCTCGACGATTACACGGCACTCCGGGGCCTGACGGGTAAAGGGCTCGAGAAGTCCGCCGCCATCCTGCCGATCAAGACCGCCCACCTGTTCATCCCCGCCGCGCCGATGGCCGGGGGCGAGAAGGCCTATCAAGGGGCGAGTTTCTATACCGCGCCGAATCCTCCGTTCGGCGTGACGTTTCATTACTATTTGAAGGAGGGTGTCAAGTCGAAGAAAGCTGCCCGCAAGGAGAAGGAATCGAAGCTCGACCGCGAAGGCAAGGACGTCCACTATCCGAACTGGGAAGAGCTCAAGGCGGAGGACCGCGAAGAGACAACGGTCACTTACGTGACGATCCGCGATTCCGAAAACAAGATCGTCAAGAAGCTGGGCGTTTCCGGGGGATCGGGGATGCACCGGGTGACCTGGGATTTCCGGCTCCCCGGCTATCAACCCGTCGGAAGCGGTCGGCCCTCACGAGGCGGTGACCCCGATGACGAGACGATCGGGGCCGGTGGAAGTTTCGGCCCCCTCGGCCTGCCGGGCAAGTATACAGTCAGCCTTGACCGTCGCGATGAGAAGGGGGTCACTGAACTCGTCGCGCCGACGCCCTTCGAGGTCGTGCCTCTGAATTTCGCCGCATTACCCGCCGCCGAACGAACCGACGTGCTCGCCTTCGCCAAGCAGACCGGCGCGCTTCAGCGAGCGGCGCTGGGGACGTATGAAGCCTTGAGCGAAGGATTGAGTCAGGTCGTGACGATGAAGCGAGTCATCGAGCAGACCCCTTCGCTGCCCCCTGCTTTGCTAAAGGACGCGAGGGCGCTGGAACTCAAGCTGATCGACCTCCGTGAGGTATTCAGCGGAGACCCGACGAAAAGCCGTCGCAACGAGCCGGCGGCTCCTGGCCTTCTCGATCGGATCTCGACCATCATCGGCGGACACTGGCTGACCACCGCATCGCCGACCGGCTCGCACAAGAAGAACTTTGACATCGCCAAGTCGGAGTTCACCGAGGCCCTGGGCAAGCTCCGCCCACTCCTTGAAACCGACCTGCCGGCCCTCCATGATAAGTTTGAAGACGCCGGAGCCCCCTGGGCGCCGGGGCGGAAGCTTCCCAAGTGGCCGAAGTGACTTGTACTGGGACTGTTCCCGGTTCAAACACCGGCCGCCTGTTTACTCTACGCGGTCGGCTTTGATTCCACTTGGGAGGGCGAGTTCCCGCTGAGCCGCGCGTCAACCCGGCTCGCCAGGAGGCTCGCCCTCCCGTTTTGAAGGTTTCATTCAATGCCGCGCCGTAGACTATCTCGGGCTAGCTTTTCTCGACGTTCCGGTTCCAGCGAATGGCACAGCTTTCGTCGCCTGACCGCCATGCGGCGCATGGTCTCGGAGTCTCAGGCCTGGGGGTGAAACTTAGGCCTGGGGGTCAGACTTAGGCCTAGTGTCGTTGGACACAATAACTGCAAGAAATTCATGGAGCATGGTCGGCGAACCATCGCCTCATTTTCTCGTTTGTCCAGGTCCACTCGAACGGATGGGCGTAGCGA
>JAYUFP010000289.1:0-6376 GCA_043738665.1 Isosphaeraceae bacterium | reverse complement strand
CCTCCGTCCTCCGTCCTCCGTCCTCCGTCCTCCGTCCTCCGTCCTCCGTCCTCCGTCCTCCGTCCTCCGGAATCCGCCATCCATCCTCCGTCATCGATCATCGATCATCGGCCATCTGTCATCCCTCATCCGCCCTCAACTTCCCCACAGCCAAGGACGTGCCTCCCTGTGTCAACGCCATACGCGACGGACCGCCGACGGTTCTGGACCCGCTTGACGAGAGGGATTTTTGGCGTCGTGGTCGTCGCAGTGTCGGTCGCCGTGACCGTCCAGTGGCTTCGGGGCGGCCCGGGTCCCGCGGGAAACTCGGTTTTCCGGGTCTGGCCGTACCTCCAGGCCGGCGACGCCTCGCTCCAGGCCGACCGCCTCGCTCTGCTCTGGCAGACCCGTGATTCCGCGGGGGAAAAGCCCGAAGATTGGGGCGTCGAGGTCCGCGTCGGCACGAAAACGACGACCGCCCCGACCCCCTGGACGCGACGGGTCGCGATCGACGACGCCGAGCCGTTCCAGAGGTTCCGCGCCGAGCTTTCCGGCCTGATCCCCGGCGAGACCTTCGAATACACCGTGTTCCACCACGATAAGCCCGTCTTCCACGCCCAATCCAAAGCCCCGGCACCCCCGGGAACGCCCCAAAGATTCGTCGTCTTCGGCGACGCCGCGGCGGGGACCGGCGAGCAGACTGCCGTCGCGCGGCGGATTCATCTCGCCAAACCCGATTACGTGGTCGTCACGGGCGATATCGTTTATATGAGAGGGCGAGACTCCGAATACCTCGCCCGGTTCTTCCCCGTGTACAACGGCGACGAGGCCTCGGGGGTCCCTCTGCTCCGCTCGACCGTCTTCTACGCGGCGCCCGGGAATCACGACCTCTCCGAGCGCGACCTCGACAAGTTCCCCGACGGACTCGCCTACTTCTACGAATGGGCGCAGCCCTTGAACGGCCCGGCGATGACCACCGAATCAAAGGTCGCCGCGGTGGTGGCCGGCCTGGAGGCGCGGAAGAAGGCGTTCCTGGAGGCGGCGGGGCCTTCGTATCCACGAATGTCGAGCTTCTCGTTCGACCGCGGCGACGTCCACTGGACGGTCATCGACGCCAACCCCTACACCGACTGGACCGACCCCCGGGCCAAGGCCTGGCTCGAAGCCGACCTCGCCGCGGCGAAGAACGCCAGGTGGCGGCTCGTGGCGATCCACCACCCGCCGTTCCACTCGTCGAAGGCCCATCGCGATGATCAACGCATGCGAATCCTCGCCCCGGTGTTCGAGGCGGGGAAGGTCGACATCGTCTTCGGAGGGCACGTCCACAACTACCAGAGAAGCGTCCCTCTGAAGTTCGACGCCGGCCTCCCCGAACCCGACGCCCCCCCCGGAAAAGCGTACGGCCCCAGCGGAAAACTGAACGGGGTGTGGACCCTCGACACAAAATACAACGGCGAGACCCAGACCAAACCCGAAGGCGTGATCTACATCGTGACGGGGGCCGGAGGCGCGAGGCTTTATAACACCGAGCAGACCGGAGTCCCCGAGAGTTGGCAGACCTTCACCGAGAAGTTCATCTCCGACACCCACTCGATCACCGTCGCCGACGTGACTCCCGATTCGCTGCGAGTGCAACAGGTTTCGAAGGATGGTAAAGTGCTTGACAGGTTCGCGATCACGAGGTGAATGACGGATGACGGATGGCGGATGGCGGATGACGGATTCCGGATTCCGGACTAGGCTCGACGCGGGACGAATGGCCGAACTCTGATGGCTCGATCCTTGCATGAACTTCGCTGTCCGCGTTCCGGGATTCACTCGTTCCCACGCAGAGCATGGGAACGAGTGTCCGATCGGGCATCGATCATCGGCCATCCTCTCATTCCCAGGAATTTCCCCATGCAGCGCCTGCTCGACGGCTACCGCCGGTTCCACTCCCACATCTTCCCTCAAAAAAAGCGGCTCTACGCCAGTCTCCAAAATACATGCTCGGATTCTCGGGTGCAGCCCGTGGAATTCACATGCATGGAAGCCGTAAACATGTTCATGGACCGCAGCATCGGCAACATCGTTCCCCCTCCGGGGCACGGCGAGCACGAGGCGGAGGCGGTCGTCGAGTACGCCGTGGTGGCGCTCGGCGTTGAACACGTCATCATTTGCGGGCATTCGGAATGCGGCGCGATGAAGGCGCTCCTCGACCCGCAGTCCACGAAGGGCATGCCGTCGGTCGCCGCGTGGCTCAAGAACGCCGAGTCCACCCTTGCCTCGGTCGAAAGGAAGTACGGGCACCTCGAAGGCCAGGCCCTGCTCGACGCCACGACTCGTGAGAACGTCCTGGTTCAGCTCGGCAACCTCAAAAAGATCCCCTGCGTTGCCGAACGCCTGGCCGAGGGAAAGCTCAGCCTCCACGGTTGGGTCTTCGAACTCGAACACGGCCAGCTCGACGCCTCCGACCCCGGGATCGACCGCTTCATCGCCATTTCCCACGCGTACAAGATCCGCAAGGATCAGGCGTGAGAGATGGGGGATGGCGGATGGCCGATGACCGATGACCGATAACGAATGGTCGATGACGAATGGTCGACCGCCGCGCGTACACTCGTTCCCACGCGGAGCATGGGAACGAGTGCGATCGGGCATCGATCATCCGCCATCCGCCATCCGCCATTAACCACCCGCCATCAGCTTTCATTGTCAGCGGCCTGTCGACTATCCTAAGAGACGACCCTGAAGCTCAGTCCCAAAAACCCGCCAGTCCGAATCGCATGGATTCCCTCAACGTCCGATCCGAGGTTCCCTGAATGTCCAAGCCCAGCCCGATCGCCCACGACGAGGTGGCGGCCGTCGCCGAACTGGCCCAGGTTTATAAGTCACTCCGCTCCGAGATCGCCAAGGTCATCATCGGCCAGGACGACGTCGTCGAACAGCTCCTCACCGGCCTGTTCGCACGCGGGCACGTCCTACTTGTCGGCGTTCCTGGCCTAGCGAAAACCCTGCTCGTGAGCACCCTCGCGAGGATCCTCAACCTCTCCTTCCGCCGGATCCAGTTCACCCCCGACATGATGCCCTCCGACATCACCGGCACCGACATCCTTCAGGACGACCCCGAGACCGGCCGCCGCACCTTCGCTTTCATCCGCGGCCCCGTGTTCGCCAACGTGATCCTCGCCGACGAGATCAACCGCACCCCGCCCAAAACCCAGGCCGCGCTGCTCGAAGCGATGCAGGAACGGCACGTCACCGCGGGCGGCTCGACCTACGTTTTGCCCGACCCTTTCTTCGTCCTGGCGACCCAGAACCCCATCGAGCAGGAAGGCACGTACCCCCTGCCCGAGGCCCAGCTCGACCGCTTCATGATGAACGTGCGCGTCCCCTATCCGACCCCCGCCGAAGAGCTGGAGATTCTCCGAAGAACCACCGGCGACGAACCCGCGCAGATCACGGCATCTCTCTCCGGTGAACAAATTCTGGCGCTTCAGCATCTCGTTCGGCGTGTGCCGGTCCCCGAACACGTCTTCGTCTACGCCCGAGACCTCGTCCGCGCCAGCAGGCCCGACCAGCCCGAAGCCACGGCGACCGTCAAGAAGTGCGTCTCATGGGGAGCCGGCCCCCGCGCGGGGCAATCGTTGATCCTGGCGGCCAAGGCCTTGGCGGTCCTCAACGGCCGGTTCCATGCGGGAATCGCCGACATCCGCCACGTCGCCAAGCCCGTGTTGCGACACCGGATCGTCACCACCTTCCACGCCGAGGCCGAAGGCATCGACCCGGACAAGGTCGTCGCCCACCTGATCGCCGCCGTGCCCGTTCCACCCGAAGCGGCGGCGGCTCGGTTGGTCTCGTAAATCTCCGCGGAGGCCACGGTCATGCCGCCGGCCGAGTTTAACCCTTACGAGCCGCCGAAGTCCGAGTTGCCCGCCAATCTGAAGGCGTCCAAGCGATCGGTCACGTTCGGTGAGGTGGTCATCGTCGCCTGGATTTTTACGACCCTGGTCGCGGTGATGCTTCCAGCTTTTCGCTACTCGCAGATCGACTTCAAAGTCTCGTTTGACATCGGCACTCATACCGGGGATTTCGTCCTGATCTTCCTCGCGGCGACGGTCGCCCCCGTGTTGACTGTAGCCTATGCGATCGTTTGGGCCTTGCGGGCATTTCGGAAACGACGAAACCTCTCATGAAAACCGACGGTCGCCGTGCAGTTCACTCGTTCCCGCGGTCCTCCGTGGGAATGCCGTCCTGGACGCTCCGCGTCGGTGTGTTTCCGGCGAAATAGACGACGCGGAGCGTCGAGGCCGGTATTCCCACGCGGAGCATGGGAACAAGTGCAAAGGGAACCACCTGCCGAGTCTTGGAGTCTGAGCGATGGGTGTCTGTTTGGAAGAAACCGTGCTCAATGAAGCGGCACCGATTCACGTCCGATACTTTCTCGGCCGGGCTCCGCGTGCCGAAGGGTGGAACATCCTCGTCGTCAAGTACGAAGGGGTTTGCCGATCCGGGGCCGTCGGCGAACCCGACGGCCGCTTCATGCTCGCGATGGGCAAAGCCGGATTGACGATCTGGGAGCCCGGCGGGCTTGTCGTCGACTTGACCGACCTCGATTGCAAAGAACTCAGCGAAGGGCTGACTTCCCTCCTCTACCTTGGCGAAGGATACTATTGTAGCGAAAACCTGCCGGAGGCCGTCGTCGTGGGACCGCGTTGCGAATCCGCGATCCGATGGTATTATCAGAACATCAACGCGCATTGTAGGCCCGAGACGACGAAAGAATATTTTCATGACGTCGAGACGGCAATCGAACAGGTCGAAGAGGAGATGACGAAATTGCATATTCTGTTTTTCGGCAAAGGTCGATAACCAGAGTCTTCTTGAGGTTCGAGAGATGAGCCCAACTGATCGTTTCACGTTTGTTGACAGATTGCAGGCGAAGCCCTCCCTCGGCGTTGGCACGGGCAAAAGTAATGACGGGAGCGAGCTCGACTCGACATGGGAAGCTCATCGAGGCGTTCCGTTTATTGGTCCAGCGGAACAAGCCCTGTTTAGCATAGAAGACACACGCGAGCGGGCGGATGCTCTAAAAGCGAAGCTTACCTCAAAACTCAAGTTGATCTTCGACGAAGCTTGCGATTGCGTTCGTACCGTCTACGGTTCAGATGCCCTCGCAATGTACTCGACTTCTGAAACGCCGGCGCATCGACCGAAAGCAAAAAAGACCCAAGCGTTCGATATCGCGAGTGTCGGTTTAAGAATCAAAGGAGAGCCTTGGTTTCTCCAACAGCGACTCGAATGCTCTTCGACCCATCTGTCAACAAGACTTTTCGGCCTTCGAGGTCGAGAGGCGAACCCTCTGGTTGTGGTACTACAACGTCACACGAATGAGATCATCCGTCTGACTCAGCAGATCGGTTGCGAATTTTGGTCGAATACCATTGCTACAAAGCAAGCTACTGAGAACCTCTCACTCTACGAATTCATAAAAAGTTTCAATCAAATTCCTGACCCGGCGTGGGATGGGTCCGGCGTAGATGCTTACGAGCAAATGCTTCCGATCGAGTTCGGAACCACCCTTCAAAACATCTACGCGTTCGTCGCATTGTTTCCAATCTTTCGAACCGCAACGGATATCCTTCAAAACCTTCCGGACCACTTTCCCGGGCTCGTGGAGATGTTCTGGCAATGGGATAGGCAATTCGACAAAGACCGAGATGACAGCGCCCGCCTCGAATTTGCTGCGATTGAACCTCTGTCTAACCCGGAGTCGGATGAGGAGGTGTCGGCGGTCGAGGGCGAGATCTTTCACTCCATCCAAAGGCATCGCCGTCGTGAGCTTCACTTGAGGATAGCCAAAATGAAACAGGCACTCCGTGAAGGTCATGGAAGGCTGACTTGCGAGGTTCCCGGTTGCGGCTTCGATTTTTTCGAAGTGTATGGCGATATCGGCCGAGAGTTCGCCATTGTGCATCATAAAGCACCTTTGGCTGATCGAACCGCGCCGGAACTGACGAAGCTCGACGATCTCGCGATTGTTTGTGCAAACTGTCATGCCATGATTCACAGAGGCCACGATTGCCGCCCGCTTGAAGGGTTGCTCAGGAGTCGTCGAACCAACATCGTCGAGTGAGCCTCCATGCCTCAAAAGAATTTCGCCGGTCCGCCCCTCGTCCGGACCCTTGAGGAAGACAAGATATCCGAGCATGGGGGGATGCCCTTTCGACGTTGAATCGGCCTCGAACGAGGGGAGCATGGTGATCATCTTAACCGGGGATCGCGGCCCGAGATACGAGAATGGCCGGGTGGCGAGGGCCGAGGGCCGGATCATTCGTCATCCCCTTCAGGACCATTGCAAAGACCGATCTTGACCCTTCTCCCCCCGGGAGAAGGTGGCCGAAGGCCGGATGAGGGT
>JAYUFP010000288.1:0-2020 GCA_043738665.1 Isosphaeraceae bacterium | reverse complement strand
AGTCTGTCCCGGAAGTTTCCCGGAGAAAAACGATGGCGGATGACCAATGGCCGATGACCGATGCGAGAAAACCGGCGGGAAAACTCCGCATTCACTCTTTCCGATCCGTCATCAGTCATTTCCTAGCCATTTCCTTTCGGGACGGACTCTTACGCCTGGCTCGGTGGGAGCTTTGCCCACTGAGGATTGACGCTCAGTTTTTTATGAGGCAATCACGTCCCGCGGATTTTACCGTCGAGTCGCTCAATGCTCCATCCCCAGCGCGACGCCCAAATCTTCCTCGCGGTCGGGAATCGCCTCGTGCATGGCGATTCCGGCGTCCTCGTGCGAGGTCGCGCGGCCTCCTCGCAGGCCCAGGGTGCAAAGGATCATCAGGAACGCCATGGCCATGATCTCGAGGAAGACATTGCGGAGCGATCCGCCCAGAGCATTCTGGACCGCGAGCAACGCGGCCTCGGTCAGCTTGCCGTGGGTTTCGGGACGCAACGCCGCGGCGACGTCCACACCTTTGACCCCCTCCAAACGCCTCGACAGATCGAAGCCCAGCGATGCCCCGAGCAGGCCGACTCCGATCGCGCCTCCCATCGTGCGGAAGAAGATCGCGGCAGCGGTCGCGGCGCCCCGACGCCCCCACGCCACGGAGTTTTGCACTCCCAGTAGCGTGCAGAGCGACACCGGACCCATTCCCAATCCCAGTACGAACAGCCCGACCATGAAGATCGGCCCCGAGACTTTGGGAAAGACCGCTCCCAGGACGAGGCATAACGTCCCCGTCATGATGAAGAACGAACCACCCACGGCGGTTCTTCGGTAGCCCAGCCGCACGACGACCCTTGCCGCCACGGCGACGCTGATCGCCCACGAGAGGAACAAGGGCGTGATCGTCCGTCCCGCCTTCTCGGCTGCTCCTCCTAATACGCCTTGCACGAACAGTGGCAGATACGTGTCGATCCCGAAGAGCAAGGCCCCGACCAGGAAGCCGCCGGCCATGGCCGAGGCCGTGTTGATGTCTTCAAAAAGGTCGATCGGAAGGATCGGGTCGGCCGCTTTCAGTTCGACCCTCACGAACAGAACGAACAGCGCGACCGCGGCGATCAAATACAATAACGACCCCCTGCCCCCTTGAAGCACGGCGGTGAGCAAGGCCGTGGTGCCGAGGCTGAGCAGGACGGCACCTGCCCAGTCGATCGGATGGCGTTTGCGATCCTTGAGTGTCTCGCGGACATGGAACACCAGGATCACGGCCGCAGCCAGTGAAAACGGCACCGTGACGAAGAACACCCACCGCCAGGAGATGCGGTCGGTCAGGACCCCGCCGAGCCAGGGGCCGACAAGGCTGCAAGACCCCCAGACGGCGCTGAACCAACCTTGAACCTTGGCGCGTTCTTCGAGCGAGAAGAGGTCGCCGAGAAGCGTCAGGACGATCGGCCCGACCGCCCCCGCGCCGAGTCCCTGAAGGACTCGCATCGCGATCAGTTCGGGCATCGACCGCGAGAGCCCCGAGAGCATCGAGCCGAGCGTGAAGAGGCCGAGCCCGAAAAGCAGAACCCGTTTACGGCCAAGGATATCGGCGAGCTTGCCGTAGATCGGGGTCGAAACGGTCGCGGCGAGGAGGTAGGCGGAGAAGACCCAGGGGTAGATGTCGAGGCCGTGGAGCTGGGCGATGATACTCGTCATCGCCGTCGAGACGACGGTCTGTTCGAGCGACGTCACCGACATTGCGAGCAAGAGCGCGAGCGTGACGAGGCCGCGGTCTGACTGGGAGCTCGGCGACTCGGGCGATTGGCCCCCGTCTCCCGTTTCGGAACCCTCCATGATGACCTTTCATTGAAAAAAAGGAGCGTCGTCAGGAAACGACTTTACCAAAGCGACGCCGCGGACGTGTTTCAGGTTCGCAAGAATCGGACCGGGCCACGTCGCCGCGAATGCGGTTGCGGAGATTCCAGGGCGGCTTTCCCACATGGACCATTAGTTCTACTGTATCCCGGTTTTCGGTCGGCCATTGAAAACGCCTAACATT
>JAYUFP010000287.1:0-2026 GCA_043738665.1 Isosphaeraceae bacterium | reverse complement strand
GTGACCAAGAGTCGAACTACCTCCTGTTCTACGATGGTGGCTATGTCTTGCCAACTATATGCCTCGTCTCACTTTGTAAAAACCCCTCCCTCTGAGCCCTCCCGCTCCCCGCGAAGCCGGGGCGAGGGCGACCGTCTTGTGGTATGAACGCGTGCGATACTCGGGCGAAGTCGAGCCCGCTTTCAGGTTTTTAGGTGACCGACGGCCCGCTTGGGAGGCTTTCTTCGTGACGACGCGACCGGGCCGGATTCTTGTGGTGGTGATGGTCGGGCTCCTCGCAATCGCGCAGGCGGACGCCAAGGGGCCCAAAGCGGGACGTTCCTCCGCGCCTCGCGCTTCCGCGCCTCGGCGTTCGAACTTCAAGGCCCCGTCATACAAGGCTCCCAAGATGCCACGCGCCGCGGCGCCGGCCCGAACCCGGGTGGCGCAGAAGCCCAGCGTCGCCAAGCCCCGCACGAACAAATCCCAGGTCCACACGCAACGTCCCCCGACGAACACGCAAGGAAACGTGGCCCAGAAAGCCCGCGCCACGACTCCGCGGGCTTCATCCCACGCGTCCAGCTACGGTAATAGACGTTACCGTTCCTCCGGTTACGGTCGCGGTTACCGCAACAGGTCTTACGGGTCGCGGCGCGGTTACGGCCGTTCGCAGGGGAACAACCGCGCGATCGTCAGCCGTTTGCGGTCGGTCCATTC
The DNA here is from genome assembly GCA_043738665.1 of Isosphaeraceae bacterium. GTDB lineage: Bacteria > Planctomycetota > Planctomycetia > Isosphaerales > Isosphaeraceae > JAYUFP01. The sequence continues at coordinate 1,330 of JAYUFP010000287.1, read as the reverse complement.
GAGCCTGGCGCGGGTCAATCAGAGCTACAACGGCCATCGCGTCAACGCGATGCACTCGATCGCGCTGGCGATCCGCCAGCTCTCTCACCGCTCGATGGTCGTCCAGGGCGCGGGGTTCGCCCCGGGGCTGAACAACGGCGCGAACCGAAAGGGGTTCGGGGCGAACGCGAACGCTCGGAACCTCCAACCCCTCACGCAGGCCCGGGCCGACGCCCGGATGCGGCAGGCTTTGCGGACGACCCGGGGAATCTTCATGCAACTCAACAACCAGGGAACCTACACCACCAGTCACGCCAGAGCCCGGGGCCACGTCCAAAAGGCCGTGCGACACCTCAACACGGCGCTCGCGGCACGTTGAACCAAACCGAGGTCATTCCCCCTCGGCCTCCAACGATTTCGTGATCAACAATCCCTTTTCGCCGACCTCAATCAGATACACTTTCCCGTGGATCTCGACTTCGGCCTCGTACGAGGGGCGGCCGATCCCCGTCGAGCGGGTGATGTCCTGGATCGTCCCCCCCTTCGCGTGCTCTTTCAAGGTGGCCTGCACGGCCGCGGGACATTTTGACAGATCGATGTCTTCATCTTCGATGACCAGCACCTTTTCGACGAGCGTCCCGTCCTCGGCGACCACGATCTCGTACAGTTTCCCCTTGTGGTCGACGCTCGCCTCGTAAATGGCGACGCCGTATTTGAGGTCCTTGCCGACGTGGTCGATCCCCGCGCCGAAGGCTTCGGCCTTGAAGGTGTCGCGGACGGCCTTGGGCAGGCCGTCGAACGGGATGTCGTCGTCATCGACGGCCAGGTTCATCTCGGTGAGCGTGCCGTCTTCGAGCACGCCGACGGCATAGACCCTGTCGCCGAGCGTCACGTCGGCCCAGTACGAGATTTCGCCGTCGTCCTCGTCCTTCTGCTTCGTGAGGGTCGCGACCTTCGCCCCGTTGATCTCGGCCTCGAACGTCTTCCGGACAGCGGCGGGGGCGTCGGCGAATTTGACTTCCTGGTCGTCTTGTGATGACGAAGCGGCGAGGAACACGGACACTCCGGCGAATGCGGCAGTGATGACCCGGAATGGCGGCATTGGGAGGTTCCTCGGGTTGTATCAGGAGCCTGAAGGCCGAGCCGCTTTCGGAGTTCCTCGCCGGACAGGCATTCCGTTCCAGAATAGCACGTCAGGGGTTCCCGGCGGAGCCACGTTTCGAGAGAACCGGGCGGAATTCCTCGCGTTCGGTGTCCGATCCGCCCCCCGCGGCCCGGTCGGCCTGGCGATCGCCCGCGACGGCAACTCGATCGCGGGTGCGCCAACGGATTCCGGCACCGTGCGCTCCAG
>JAYUFP010000286.1:0-6406 GCA_043738665.1 Isosphaeraceae bacterium | reverse complement strand
ATTGACCATCGGACATCGGGCATCTTGAGAACCTCACGTCGAGAATGAAACCACTCCGAGTCTCATTCCCAAGCCCGGGCGTCGTCGTAGAAGACCTTGAGCTTCTGGACGATGCTCTTCTTCTCATTCACCGCCACGAAGACCACCAGGCCGATGCCCAGGACAAGCATGATCCCCCACTTCGCCAGTGACGATTCGGCCCCCATCCTTCCGAGTTGGTAGATCACGTCGAGGACGAACGTCACGAGGCCGAACCAGAGAAAGACCTGCGCCCGCAGGCCGATCCCCACGAAGATTCCGGCGAGCGAGAGCATTAAGAGCGTGACCCACGCCCCCAAGCTCTGCGACTGCCAGATCGGTGCCGCGAGCGAGAGATAGATCAAGGTGAGGCCGACTCCGCGGAAGGCGGTCACCTGATCTTTGCCCAGAATCTCGCGGTTGTCCTCGGCGAAGAGGATGGCCGAGAGTCCGACGGGGATCAGGAAGAACTGGGGCTTGTCGGCGAACGTGTAGCCGACTCGACCCCAGAGGAACCATAAGAACGCGTTGTACAGAACGGCCGCCGCGTAGCCTAGCCGCCGCCACTTCATGCCGTAAGACGCCACGCCGTAAAACGTCGCCGCCGAGAAGAGGATGAACAGGTGGACGTCGTCGAGACGTACGCCTCCCGTTCCCCAAAGTCCGAGAATTGAGAGCACGATCGGGACGAGCGGCATGCCGAGCGAGGCGTACCGCGTGTGCCTGGCGTAGCGCCCCAGGCCGACGCGTTCCATCACTTCGGCGAGGCCGAGGTCGAGGTATCCGAACAGGGTAAGGACCACGGCATCGGTCGCGGCGGGGAGGGGGAAGGCCCAGCGGTAATAGAGGTAGGACCCGAGGAGCGTGGCGTGCGCCGGATAGATCAACCGGTCGTCACGCCAGCGTGCGATGAACCCGATTGCCGCGAGGGTGAGGCCGAAGAGCACTCCCACGGCAACCGCCGCGGCGCTGGTGTCCGGCCGGATGAGCAAGAACGCCGAGATCCCGATGCTCATCCCGGAGAACAGCCAGGCAAACGCCGCAACCTGCTCCAATGCCGCGGCCACGGAGACCGCGGGCAGCCGGAGGACGTCTCCTTCGCTCAACGGTTCGTCGCGTCGTCGCAGAGATCCGCCGACCCCGAGCAAAACCCCGACCGCCACGAGCATCCCGAGCGCCATGAAGACGACGATGTTCTCGTTCCCGACGACGTTTAGCTTCCGAGTCCCGTCGAGCACCGCGTAGGCACTCGCCGCGCACCAGAAGAGCGCCGCCGCGTACGCCGCAGGCACCCACTTCCGCACCAGCGCGGGCAGGCCGGCCGCAGTCGTGGTCAGCAAGAGTGTCCCCACCGTCGCGTTGCCCACCGTGCCCCGAGTGAACATCGCGGCGAGGGCCGCGAGTCCGAGACCCGCCTGAAGCGAGAAGGCGTCAAGTCTGGCGAGGAAGTCGGCATCAGGCATCCTTTTCCAGAACGGCCCGACCCAGCCCGTTGGAGTCGCGAACCGGGCGCCCGCCGCGACGACGCTTACGGCCATGACCGCGGTCGCGAGAGGGAGGAACGTCAACGGTGGAACGCCCCACCCGGCGACCATCGGAGAGATCGGCGCGACGAGCCACCAGACCGCCATCGCCGGCGCCCAAGTCAGACCCATGACGACCGCCGCTCTGTCCCCGCGTCGCCACGACAGTCCGAGGTAGACCGCCGCCAGACCCAGCGCGATCTCCATCGACGACCAGGCCCGGATTCGCCCGAGCGACGGCGCTCCGGTCGACTCGAAAATCGTGGCAAGGAGCAGTATGCCGACGAGTGCCGTGATCAACGCCGCGGTGAGGGCGAAGAGCCCTCGCGCCCAGTCGCGGGGAACCGTCGAATACTCCAAGTCGGGCACGCCCGCAATTCGACTGAGGGTGTCTCGATAGCGGTGAAGGCCTCTCGATATCAAAACCCACGCGATGGACAGTCCCATGCCGAGCGTGAGCCACCAGGGGTCGTCGCCGATCCGGGGATAGCTTGCGAAACCTGTCGAGGCCGTCGCCAGTGCCGCCGCGGCGTGTGCCCAGAGTTTCAAGGGATAGGGCTTGATCATGAGGACTGCGAACACCGCCAAGCCAAGGGTCAGGCCCGCGGAGTCGGAGAGGGGCGTCCTGCCGTCCCAGGTGGCGGACGTGCGGAACCACGCCGCGGTCGCGGCTGCGATCAGAGCCGAGTTGAAGAGCGGGTAGGCGTAACCGTCTTGGGGGAGCTTGAACAGGCTCGTCAGGAACGGCTCTCCCCGCCGCGCGGCGAGCGCGAAAACCCATAACCCGAAGCCGATCCCGAGGGCCGCGACCGCGAGGCGCGATTCGGGCCAGTGAACCAGCACCCCGTGATACAGAGCACACGCAAGTGACCCGACCGTCGCGTAGAGCCACTGTCGGGCGGGAAGGGCCTTGACGAAGAGTAAGTAACTGAACGCCGCGAGTCCCATCGCGACCGGCGACTTGTAAGCGATCCAAGTCCCGACAAGCGCCAACAATAACGATGACGCGAAGACCGGCAACGCATAAAGCGTCTCGTGGTCGTCGTCGGACGAGAGCGCCCGGACCGCGAAGCCGATCGCCGAGAGCGACAGCGAGAGAATCACCGCGACGAGCCCGAGAACATAGGCGTTTTCCGGCCGCGGTATACCGACGCTGAGTACCACCATGTAAACCGCCGCCACGCCGGACGCGATCGCACGGTAGGTATACCGGGACTGCCGGCGAATCGCCGCCAGGAACAGGATCGGGACGACGTTGTAGGCGAGCACCCCTGCGCAGATCGGAAAGGCTTGCAATACGTCGATTCGCCCGGCGATGGCGAGCGCGAAAACCAGCCACGTCAGGAGGTTGACGGCCCGCAGCAACGGCTTCGGATAGAGCGTGAGGGCGCTCCTCCGTTCGCAGAATCGCCAGGCAGCCAGGAAGGTGGTCGCCGCGACCACGGCCGTCGCCGCCAGCCAGGCGAAAAGCCAGGGGTTCCCCGGACGTATCCGATCCGTGGCGCTGAAGGCCGCGCAGACGGCAAGGAAATTCGCCGCGTCGACCCGGATCGGGACCGCCCGTAGGCGGGTCGACCAGAGCATCGTCAACGCGCTCGCCGTCAACGTGTAGATCACCGCCATGCCGTTTTCCAGGCCGACGACACAGAGGCCGAGGGCCAGCGCGACAGTCCCCAACTCGAACCACGGCAAAGCCAGAACAAACGGCTTGAGCTCCGGACGCCAGAGGACTCGTGCCCGCTCCGATTCCATCAACCCATGACGGCGCGAATAAACCTGTGAAAGTTCCTCGATCGCGATCAGAAAGAGCGAGTAGACCGATACGACCGCGCCGTATGCCGCGAATTTCGCAACCGCCGCGCCGGTGAGAACCTGGAACAGGCAGACCCAGAGTCCCAATCCGCAGGCGAGTCCAAGATTCGTGACCGCAAGGTACGGATACGGGCGGGTCAGGAGTGCCAGGGTCAATCCCGCGAACCCGAAGGCGAACGCGAGGGTCGCGAAATCGATGCGTCCCGCGACCGATTCCGGCCTCGCCGCGTGAATCGCGATCGAGACGAGCGTCAACCCGACCTGCACGGCGGCGGCACGAATCAGGGGAACCGGAAACACGCCGAGCCGCTCGCCGATCGATTCACCTTCGCTTCGATAAGCGAGGCGGTTTCCGAGTAGTGACCCACAGAATCCGATCAACGCACACGCGGACGCGAATTCCGCCGGTGTCAGACCGTGGCCGGAGTAAGCTCCGCCCCAGAGCGAAAGCAGAACAAGGCCGACGTTGCCGCTGACGACCGCGTAGTAACCCAGCAATGAGTCGGGCTCTTCAAGATTCACCAGCACGGCGATTCCGGCCACGACCAGCAGGGCCAGCCCGGCCGAGAGCGTCACGGCACCGGGCTGAAATATCGACGAAATCGCCGCGAAGACGGCCAGGGCGCTCATCCCCAGCGCGGCGTGGCCGAGCGGGCGGAGGTACTCCGCGGCGATCCCGCGCCAGGACAGCCCCGCGCCGACCGACCAGTAGGCCAGGCCAAGCAGAGCAGCGATCAGCCCTTGCTGAGCCGCCGTCACGCCGGGCGCGAGAGTGGTCCCGAAGTAGACCGCTCCGGCCAGGGCGGCCGTCGAGAGATACGTGATCCAGGGTGCCGCGAAAACCCGGACCGCGATTCCATAAAGGATCGCATATCCTGAAAGGCAGATGATCGCGGCCTTGGGCTCAAATCCGCTGTACACGCAGGAGGCGATTGAGAACGGGACGCCGATGTAATGGCAATGTCGGGCGAGGTTCTTGTCGCTCCACTTCTTAGCGAAGAAGAGCGAGAGTCCCGCGAGAAACGGGCTGAGGACCAGGCCGTTGATCGCTTTGAAAGGCGCGGGGAGCTTTTGATCGCGCCGGTATCCGACGACGGTCTTCACGGCCTCGGCGAAGGCGTGTGTGAGGTCGTGGACGAAGAAGTAGACCCCGAAATTCGCGACGAAAAGCGCCCCGAACGCGAAGTACAGGTAAGCCGGAACCCGCTCCTTCGACAGCAAAACCGCGTAGATCGCCAGACCGACGAGCGCCGCGGCCAGCGTGTTGCCGCTGAAAAGCGTGGAGGGCTCGGGAGGGCGCGCCAGGGCGAAAGTAAAGCCGAGCCCGGAGACGACGATCGCGGCGAACTTCATCCAGGCGATGCGTTGGGGGTCGGGGTCGAAGAGCGGCATGGACCGCGAGGTCCGGACGCCCGCCACGGCCATCAGCATCACCGGGACGGCGTAGAGCGTCGGTGCCAGTTCGATCGCAAAGATTCCCGTGCGGACGAGGCCCGTCAGGAACGCGAACGTCAGCAGCGCCAGCGCGAAATAAGTGGTCTCGCGGCGGTCATCGAACGAGCCCGCCTGAAACCCCGTCGTGACCCAGACCACCGACGCGAGGTAAACAAACGCCGGCGCGAGGAAGACCGCGAACTGTAGCGGCCAGGGCCAGGGGCTCGCGTGCGAGGCCCCCGCGTTGAACAGGCTCAGGCCGAAAAGCGAAACGGATAGAAACCCTGAACCGCGCGGCAAACGCAACGACGTCGCCACGAGCCTGATCAGAAAAAAGAGCGCGACGGCGTCGACCGCGAGCACCGCGAGCCGCGACGTGCTCGGCACGGTGAGTAGTTTCATCTGCCCGGCGAGCATGAAATTCGCGGGGACGACGATCAAGGTCGTGAGCAGCATGATCCGCCCGGCGCGCTCCGCCCCCCACCGCACCAGCCCTGCGCCGAAGAGTGCGAACATCCCTGTGTAAACCAAGGCGAGAAGGCATTTCCCTTCCGGCTTCCAGAGCCGTTCGCCGAGGATCTGGTAAGCACCCACGTTCGAACTGACGACGATCAGGAGCACCGCCAGACAGAGGATCAGCTTCTGCCAATGGTCCTGAAGGAACTCTCCGGCGACGTCCGACCATGCGACCGTGGGCTCGGCCTTCACCGTCGGCGAAGTTGGAAGCTCGTCGAATCCGGCGGGTTTCGCGGCCGTCGTTTTCGAGAGCGGTTCCCGTACCGGGCTTGCGGCGAACCGACGTTCGAGGTCGGCGACCCATTTCTTCCAGACCGAGTTCGTGGGGTCGACTCGCGAGAGCGAGCGGTAAAGGGAAATCGCACCTGTCAGATCGTTCATGCGTTGCTTGGCAAACGCCTGGACGACCGTCGCGTCGAACTGACCCGGCTGATCGCGGAGAATCTGATCCGTGAGCGAAACGGCTCGTTCGTCGTCGTTCGATTGCAAGGCGTCGCGGGCCTGGGTAAGGATCCCCTCGACCTCGGCGGCCGTTGCGATCTCCGCCCGGATCATGTCGGGCTTGACGGGGAAATCGGCGAATCTTGCGACGGCCTCCTCGGAGAGGGCGATCGCCTTCTCGGACTCTTTGATCTTGCGGTAGAGCTCGACCGACAACTCCCATGCGTCTCTCCGGGATGGGTCGGCTGCCCTGGCTTTGTCCGCATAGTGGACCGCGGCGGTCGGCACGGTGATCTTGAGCCGGAGGGCCCTACACATTGCCTCGCGGTAGATCGCCGTCCGTTCGATCGCCTCGCGACGTTCGATCGTCTCGGCGAGAATCGTCAGATACGCGTGCTGGGCAATCAGGCCGCGGTCATTCAGCTTGGCGAGTTCCCCCTCATAAAAAAGGAGGCAAGTGAGTTTCTCCCGTTCTTTCGGCTCATAGGCGGGGACGAGGGGCGGATCCTCGGTCGGTGGGGGGGTCGCCATTTGAGGTCGATCTCGGTGGGTTAAGGACGGATCAATGCGAGCACTGTATAAGAGACCCATCGACGGGTAAAGCGAAAGCAGCCGCCGGCCCTGCGGGTTCGGAGTGCTTCGGCGTCCACGGGTCCATGGTG
>JAYUFP010000285.1:0-6409 GCA_043738665.1 Isosphaeraceae bacterium | reverse complement strand
CCGTGAATGACTGAGTCACCACAAGTCATTTTCGGAAAGGAACTTGAGTTTGCCACCCCTGATACCCCCTACAATCGATTAATTCGGGAAGTACTGAGATTGGAGGAGGGAACCCCGGCGACACAAACATCATCTCGGGAAACAAAGGCAGCGGCATCGCTCTCCACGACACGACAACGGGGACGAACCAGAACCTGATCCAGGGCAATATGATCGGCCTCGACATCACGGGCACAACGGCGCTCGGCAACGGATACTGCGGGATTTACATCCTGTCGGCTAATGGCAACTTCATAGGGGCCGACGCCAACGGCGTCGCCGAGCCGACCCTGCGCAACGTCATCTCCGGGAACACCTGGGACGGGATCAAGATTGATGGTGGTCAAAACAATGTAGTCGCAGGTAACTTTCTCGGCGTCGATACGACCGGAGAGCACGCCTTGGGCAACGTTGAATCAGGAATTTCCCTGACCAAAGGCCCCGCCTCCACAGGAGCGAGCCACAATCGCGTTGGCGGTACTGATGCGAATTCCAGGAATATCATCAGCGGTAACGGGGTCTACGGCTTGTATATCGGCGACTCGACCATGTCGAGCGCCAACTTGATCCAAGGCAACTTTTTCGGCCTCGATCAGGCCGGGATCCTGGCACTGGGCAACGGCAACAGTGGGATCTACGACTACTTCGCCCAGAGCTTCATCGGAACTGACGCCGGCGGAAATGCGGTCCCCGGCTCAGGCAATGTAATCGCCGGAAACGGCAATGACGGGATCACGCTCGACCACGCGAACAACACCGTCGTGGACGGCAATCTCATCGGCACCGACGCCTCGGGGATCCGCTCGATCGGAAACGCCGACAGCGGGGTCTATGTGACCGCTTCGAGTTATGTGAATATCGGCACACTTCAAGCAGCGAGCAACCTCGGGCTATCGCAGGTGATCGCCGGCGGCAAAAAAGCGGGAATCACGCTCGACGGCGCGTCTCAAACGAGCATTGACGGGAATTACATCGGAACCGATAGGCTGACGAAAGCGAATCTCGGCAACCCGATCGGCATCAAGATCATCAACGGCTCGACCAATAACTCGATCGGGGTCAACGGCGCGAACCACGTCTTTTTCAACACGTATTCGGGCGTGGCGGTATTCGACAGCGCCTCGGTCCGGAACACCGTCGTCGGCAACGCCATGGTCAACTTCGGTCCGAGCATCGACCTGGGTGGCAACGGCGTCACGCCGAACACCCCCGGCGGCCCACACGTCGGCCCGAATCAAGCCTTGAACACGCCCATCTTGACCTTCAGCGCAAACGGGTCGCTCGGGATCACGATGAACGCCGCGCCCTCAACTCTCTACAAGATTGACTACTACGCGAGCGCACCGTTCAGCCCCCTCCACGGCCCTCAGGCACAGGTTCACCTGGGGCAGGCTTCGCTGACCACCGACGCGACGGGTAACAGCGCCCTCATCATCTCATACACGCCTATCGCCGGCCTGACGAACCTCTCGGCCACGGCGACCGACTCTTCGGGGAACACCTCGGAACTCTCGGGCCTTCCCGACCCGAATCCCGTGAAAGCCGCGGCCGTACCGGCTATATTCACCGCCACGGCCCCCAACACCCCGGTTCTCGCCACGTTCAACGACCTGGACCCCCGCTCAACCGCCGGCAGGTTTGCCTCGGGAATCGTCTGGGGAGACGGTTCGGCGCCATCGCCCGGCGTCGTCCGGCCCGCGACCTTGGGGTTCCAGGTTCTCGCGTCGCACACGTATGCTCACAGCGGGTCTTACACGGCGTTTGTCGTGATTGTGGACACAGTCCTGAACATCACAACGACCACGGCAACATCGGTGCAAGTCGCACCCGTGCCGATCGTCGCCCAAGGTTCGAGTTACGTGTTCTCCGGTAAAGCCGCGACTTTCTCGAACATCGTGGCGACTTTCAGCGACGCGGGGCCGGCGCTGCCGCCGAACTCCTACGCGGCGATCGTGTCGTGGGGAGACGGGACCGTCTCCGCCGGCAAGATCAACGGAGGTAACGGTTCGTTCGTCGTGAAGGCCAGTCACAAGTTCACGCGATTCTCGGGAGTGCGGACCGCGACCGTCACGATCACGGATGCTTCGGGACGTCGCGCGACGATCACCGACCCTTTCTCGTTCAAGGGGAAGTGAACCGAACCGCTCCTATCCGGCTCGGATCACTTCCCCAACCGGGATCCTCCGCGTCATCTCATGTCGTAAGTCAACGCACGCTCCGCGATAATATTCGTGCGGACGCGGCGAACTACCGACGTGACGCGTCCCATGAGTTCGACGAGTTTCCCGCCCCCCGCATCTTGAAGGACAGCGACGTATGCTGGCGATCCGAGAGCTTGTGAAGGTTTACCCGGGGCCCGTCGCGGCCTTGCAAGGCGTGAATCTGGACGTCCCGCGCGGCATGTTCGGCCTGCTCGGCCCCAACGGCGCGGGGAAGACCACCCTGATGCGCGTGGTCGCCGGGCTCCTGGAACCGACGTCGGGGACCGTTTCTCTCGACGGGGTTGAAGTCACCGAACACCCGGAAAAACTCTGGCCGATCCTCGGCTATCTGCCCCAGGAATTCGGATTCTACCCGCACTTGACCGGCGAACAAATGCTCACGTATCTGTTGAAACTCAAAGGCGTGTCGGCCCCGGGCGGGATGAAGGCCCTTTGTGGGGAGCTTCTGGAGCGGGTGAACCTGTCGTTCGCGGCGAAGCGGAAGGTGAAGGGGTATTCGGGCGGCATGAAGCAGCGGTTGGGGATCGCGCAGGCGATTTCCGGGAACCCGAAGTTGCTGATCGTCGATGAGCCCACCGCGGGCCTCGACCCCGAGGAACGCCTGCGATTTTATCGGATTCTCTCGGAACTCGCGGCCGACCGCACGGTGATCCTCTCAACGCACATCGTTGAAGACGTGGCGGTGCTCTGCCCGAGCTTCGCCGTGATCCGCGGCGGCAAGTTGCTCGCGGTGACCACGCCTCGCGAGGCCAGAGACGTGCTCGCCGGGTCGATTTACGAAGGGACCGTTGAGGTCGAAGCGTTCGAGATCCTTCGAAGAGAGCGCTGCGTGACGCAAGCGTACCTCGTCGACCAGAAGAACCGCGTGCGCGTATTCGAGCCCGAGGGGAATCCTCCCGACGGTTTCACTCCCGTGACACCGACTCTGGAAGACGCGTACCTGGTCTTGATGCACGGCCGGATGCCCCAGCTTCCTTCGTCCAGAGAAGCCGGTCGCGTGGCGGTGGCCGGAGGTGTCTCATGAACCTCCGACGCCTCGGCCTGGTCTTCGGCCAGGATCTTTCGCATCAGTCGCGCCGAATTCTTTTCTGGGTCTGGATGATCGTGCTGGTGTTCTTCGCGTTCGCGTTCTCGTACGGCGTCGCCAAGATCTCTTCGGGCGACTCGTCGGTGGCCGGGCAGCAGGCGCATATCACATCAGAATTCGGCATCTCATTGCAACTGGGTATCCTCACGGCCCTGATCTACGGCTTCTTCGCCTCGGTCCTGGGCGGGATGGCCGTGATCCAGGACGAAGAGCACCGGGTGGTCGAGATCCTTCACGCGACCTCGCTCCGCCCCGAGGAGTACATCTGGGGGAAGTTCGCCGCCGTGCTCATGGTCTGCCTGATCGTTGTGACCGTTCACACCGGGGCGGCGATCTTTTGCAATCATGTGCTCCCTGCCGGCTCGGCGCGCGACCTTCGCGGGGCGTTTCACCTGATGAATTACGTCAGGCCCGCGCTCCTGTTCAACCTCCCCACAGTGATTTTCATGGCGGGCGTGTCGTTCGCGATCGGCGAATGGACCCGCAAGCCGGTGCTCGTTTATTTCCTGCCTGTCGCCGTGCTGCTGGGGAGCATTTTCTTCCTCTGGGAATGGTCGCCGAGCTGGCTCGACCCGCGGATCGACAAATTCCTGATGGTGATCGACCCGTCGGGCTTCCGCTGGCTGAGCAAGACCTGGCTCGACGTCGACCGCGGGACCAAGTTCTACAACACCACCCCCGTGCCGGTCGACGGCCTCTTTCTGACGAACCGCCTGGTGACCCTGGCGATTGGCTTAGGGGCGGTCGCGTCGAGCGTCCTGCACCTGAAGGCGAACATGCGAGGGAAGTTTCGCCGGGCCGAGCGCGCCTGGGCGCGGCTGACCGCCGCCGGTTCGGGGCTGACCGCGACCCCCGCGCACCCGTTGATGCTTCGTCCGTTATCGGCGATGGGGATGACGGCAAAGCCGCCAGGGCTTCTCGCCGCCGCGTGGACCGTCGCCCTCGCCGAGCTGACTGAATTGAAATCGAGCCCGGGTCTTTATCTGTTCGTCCCCTTACTCGTCCTCGAAGCCGCGGCGCCCAACCTGATCGCCGTCGGGGCATTTGACACACCACTGTTACTCACGCCGGGCACGATCGCCGTGCGGTCGTTCGGGCCGCTCACGATCATGGTATGCCTGCTTTTGATGTTTTACACGGTGGAATCGCTGGGCAGGGAATGGCGGACGCGGCTGGCATCAATCAGCATGTCCGCCCCGGTGCGCACCGGCTCGATCCTGCTCGGCAAGGCGATCGGACTGGGATTCGTCGCGGTGGTGGTGGTGATGACGATGCTGCTGGCGGCCATCGGCTTCTTGCTCTACCAGCAGACGGTCGGGTTCGCGCCGGGGCCTTTCGCGCTGGTTTGGGGGCTCATTCTGTTCCCGACCGTGTGGCTCTGGACGGCGTTCATCATGACGGTCTTCTCGGTCACGAAGAACCGTTACGTGACGTACGCAATCGGCCTGGCCGTCTTGATCTTCACGGGCTACCGGCAGGCCACGAACCAGATCAACTGGGTTGGCAACTGGCCGGTCCTGAACGCCCTGCGATGGAGTGATATCAGCATTCTAGAATTCGATCGCTCCGCCCTGTTTCTGAACCGGGCGACGGCCATCGGCCTGGCGATCTCACTCACCGTCCTGACGGCACGCTTCTACGGCAGGCGAGACCGCGACGTGGTGCGCCTGGCACACCGCTTTCGCCCGGCGGCGCTCTTCCGCACGGCACTTTTGCTTCTGCCGTTCGCTGTCGTCCCCGTGGCGACCGGCGCCGCGCTCTGGGTCTTGATCGACCGCGGGTTTCAAGGTCAGGCGGTCCAGGCCCGTGCCAAAGACTACTGGCGCAAAAACCTGTCAACCTATAAAGACTGGCCGCTGCCCGACATCACCGCCGTGGACCTCGACGTCGCGCTCGACCCGGACCACGGCAGGCTCAAGGTTTCGGGCACTTATGATCTTGTGAACAATCAGGAGAAACCGCTCCGACAGATCCCCGTCACGATCGGCCCGCACTGGGAAGAGCCGAAATGGACGCTTGAAGGGAAAACCTACACCCCCGACGACCGCGCCGGCTTGAAGATCGTGACCCCGGCCGAACCGCTGGCACCCGGAAAGACGCTCAAGCTCGGCTTCGCGTTCGAGGGGGCGTATCCCGTGGGGGTCAGCAAGCGCGGCGGGGGGAGCGACCAGTTCATTCTCCCCTCGGGCGTGGTTCTGACGAGCTTCGGGCCGGCGTTCGCGCCCCTGCTCGGGTTCAACGAGGGGATCGGCGTCGATGACGAGAACAAGTACGAGAGCAAGGAGTATCCCGAAGACTGGTACAAGGGCCAGACCGATTCCGCCTTCGGCAGCCGCCGCCCGTTCAAGACCCGAGTGAAGTTGAGCGGTCCCGCCGCGTTCACGCTCAACTCCGTGGGCACGATCCAGAGCGACGAGGTCAAAGACGGCCGGCGGACCACCGTCTGGGAGTCCGACCACCCCGTCAATTTCCTCAACGTCGTGGCAGGGAAGTGGGAGGTCCGTCGCGGAAAAGGGACCGCCGTTTATTATCATCGTTCGCACACGTATAACATCGATGAGATGGTCGGCGCTCTCGACTCCGCGCGGGAATACTACTCGAAGTGGTTCCGCCCTTACCCTTGGAAAGAGCTGAAACTCAGTGAATTCGCCGCCCTGGCGAGCTACGCGCAAGGTTTCCCGACCGACATCACGTTCAGCGAGGCGATCGGCTTTCTCACCAAGAACGACAAGAAACTCGACGCCGCATTCCTGATCACGGCCCACGAGAGCGCCCACCAGTGGTGGGGCAACATGGTCGCCCCCGGCCGCGGCCCGGGCGGCAACCTGATCAGCGAGGGCGGGGCGCATTTCTCCACACTTCTGCTCTTCGAACAGGTTCACGGAGTCCGCGGCCGGATCGAGTTCGCCAAGCGGATCGAGGACAGTTACGCCAAGGGGCGCAAGGCCGATTCGGAACGGCCGCTGGTCAAGATCGACGGCACTCGCGACGGCGACAATACGGTCACTTACGACAAGACGGGGTTTGTCCTCTGGATGCTCATGAACCAGATGGGCCGCGA